>NZ_MAQZ01000112.1:0-19374 GCF_001756285.1 Frankia sp. CgMI4 | reverse complement strand
ACCATCGCCAGCGTCGCCTACGTCATCCAGGACCCGGCCACCAGCACCCTGACCGTGGCCAACGGCGGCCACCTCCCCCCCGCCCTGCGCCACCCCGACGGCACCGCCGACCTCCTCGACGACCCCCACGGGATCATCCTCGGCGTCACCGAACAGACCTTCACCGAAACCCGCCACCGCTTCCCCCCCGGCTCCACCCTCGCCCTCTACACCGACGGCCTCGTCGAATCCCCCACCGTCGACATCGGCGAGGGCTGCCGACGCCTGCTGCGCATCCTCACCGAAACAGCCGACCTGCCCACCACCGCGGACCGGCTACTGACCCTCCTCAACCGCAACGACGGCAACGACGGCTACGACGACGACGTCACCCTCCTCCTCGCCCACGCCCGGCGGGGTCGGTGCGGCCGGTTCAGGGGGCGGTGAATGCCAGGGAGACGTTGTGCCCACCGAAGCCGAAGGCGTTGGCCACGGCGGCGCGGACGGTCTCGTGGCGGGCCGGTCCGGACACGACGTCGAGCTTGATCGTCGGGTCGAGCCGGTCAAGGTTGCGCACCGGGGGTATGACGCCGTCGCGGATGCTGAGCACCGTGGCGATGGCGCCCACCGCGCCGGCGGCGCCGAGCATGTGCCCGGTCATCGACTTGGTGGCCGTGACCGCCGGATGGGTGCCGATTGTCTGAGTGATCGCCTCGGCCTCCAGGGGGTCGCCGACGGGGGTAGAGGTGGCGTGGGCGTGTACGAGGTCGATATCGGTGGGGGTGAGGCCGGCGCCGGCCAGTGCGGCCTCGATGGCCCTGCGCTGCCCGGCGGGGTCGGCGGTGACGATGTCGAGGGCGTCGGAGTTGGTGGCCGCGCCGGCGGCGACGGCGTACACGCGGGCGCCGCGGGCGGCGGCGAACCCGGCCCGTTCCAGGACCAGCAGGCCGGCGCCCTCGCCGAGCACGAAGCCGTCACGGTCGGCGTCGAAGGGCCGGGAGGCGGCTGCCGGGTCGCCGTGCCGGGTCGAGAGGGCCTTCATCTGCGCGAACGCCGCCAGCGGCAGCGTGTCGACCGGCGCCTCGACGCCGCCGGCGACCACGACGTCGGCCAGCCCGTGTTGGATCATCTCCATACCGGTGGCGATCGCCTCGGCGCCGGACGCGCAGGCGCTGACCGGGGTGCGGGCGCCGGCCTTCGCGCCGAGGTCGATGCTCACCCACGCCGCCGGGCCGTTGGGCATTAGCATGATCACCGTGTGAGGGGACATCCGGCGCGCACCGGCCTGCTCCAGGATGCGGTGCTGGCCCAGGGTGGACTGCACCCCGCCGTAACCGGTGCCGATGACGACCGCGAGCCGCTCGGGAGCGACCTCGGGGGATCCCGCGTCCGCCCATGCCTGCCGGGCGGTGACGATCGCCATCTGTTCACCGCGGTCGAGCTTGCGGCTGTCCTTGCGCGGCAGTGTTGCCGCGGGGTCGACGGGCAGCTGTGCGGCGAGTCGGACCGGCAGCTCCCGCGCYCATTCGTCTTCGATCACCGCGACACCCGAGGCACCCGCGACCAGCCCGTCCCAGGTGGCGGCGAGGTCGCCGCCGAGTGGAGTCATCGCACCGAGACCCGTTACCACGATCTTGTCGTAAACCACTAACTACCCCTTCCCGTCACGATGAGGGCGGAACGCCCGAAAGGCGGTTCCGATCCTCGCTCCGGGTCACCTTCCCAGCTCGGGGCGCGGTCTGGACAGCTCCGTCGCTACCGATGTCGGCGGTCAGGTGTTGTGGGACCCCTACAAAGACCCGCGAGCCCTACGAGGGCGAGACGGGCGCCGCCGCGGCCCACGACGTCGGACCGGCGAGGGGACGGTGGGTGAGCGTCGGGGCRCCAGCGGTCATAATTGGATCATAATGCGGTTTCGGGTCGGATCCCGCTTATGCCGCCCTTCCCGGCACATCTGAGCCGGGTGTCTGGTGGTGGAGGACCTCGGTGCGGCGGCCGTCGCCCTCCGCCCGGAGGATGTGGACGCCGGCACCGAGGTCGTTTCCCGGGGCTGGCCGGTGTTCCCGGACTGGCCGGTGGTCCGGGGGCCGGTCTCAGCGGGCCGCGCGGATGGATTCCCGCAGGGAGGACAGGGTCGCCGCGAGGGCGGTCGGTTCGTAGCCGCAGTGTGCCATGCAGTTCGCGCAGCGTGGGTCGCGGCCTCGTCCGTAGGCCTCCCAGTCGGTGGTGTCAAGGAGTTCCTGGTAGGTCTTGGCGTAGCCGTCGCCCATCAGATAGCACGGCTTCTGCCAGCCGTACAGGGAGTAGGACGGAATGCCCCAGGCCGTGCACGGGAAGTCGATCTTGCCTTCGAGGAAGTCCAGGAACAGGGGGGAGTRGCTGATCCGCCAGTTCTTGCGGCGGCCGTCGGCGAACGCCTTGCGGAACAGTTCCTGGGTTTCCTTGACCCCGAGGAAGCTGTCCTGGTCGGGGGCTTTCTCGTAGGCGTAGGCGGGGGAGAGCATCATCCCGTCGACGTTGAGGTCGTTGTTGAGGAAGTCCAACACCTCGATCACGGTCTGAGGGGTGTCGGTGTTGAAGAACGTGGTGTTCGTGGTGACGCGGAAGCCGCGGCGCTGCGCCTCTTTGATGTTGTCCACGGCCTGGGCGAACACGCCCGGCTTGGCCACGGACTTGTCATGGCGTTCCTCGAGGCCGTCGATGTGTACCGCGAAGGACAGGTACGGTGACGGACGCAGCTTGTCGATCTTGCGTGGGATCAGGAGGGCGTTCGTGCACAGGTAGATGAACTTCTTACGTTTCACCAGGCCTGCCACGATGTCCTCGATCTGCGGGTGCATCAGCGGTTCGCCGCCTGCCAGGCACACCACGGGGGCGCCGCACTCRTCGACGGCGGCGAGCGCCTGCTCGACGGGCATGCGCTGTTTCAGCACGTCCGCGGGATGTTGGATCTTGCCGCAGCCCTCACAGGCGAGGTTACATGCGAACAGGGGTTCGAGTTCGAGGGTGATCGGGAACTTGTYCCGTCTGGCGAGTTTCTGTTTGAGGAGATAAGCGCCGATCCTGATTGCCTGGCGCCGCGGAATGGCCATTTTCACCCTCCTGGTGTTGGTCTTCGGTCGCCTGGTGGGTGGAGTCGCGATGCCGCACTGTTCCGGTCAGTGACTGTTCCGGTCAGTGTAGGTGTGTGGTGTTGAGCTGGTGGATTCGGCGTGGGTCGGAGTGGGTGTGGGGTGGAACTGAGGTGGGTGTCCGGTTTGGGCGGGTGGGGGGTGTCGGTGGGTTGGGGGTGATGGGGAGGGCGGTGGTAAGAGCGCGGATTGCGGCGGGGCGACGGCGCCGGAGGTGGCGTGTGGTGTGYCGGGCGGGACGGTCCGGCCGGCCTTCGGCGGGGTGGCCTTGTGGTGGTCTGGACTATCCTGCCGTCTGGCCCTGGGCCAACCACTGCACCCGCCGGATGCGGCAGATGTCTCACGCCATCCGGAGAACCWTCCGGTAGGATACTCGGTGTGGTCCTGGGCGGCGGGGCCGTTCCCGGGCCATCCCCACGATGCGGAGGCTAGCGCGTGCCCCCCTCGGCGAACACGGGCTCGAAGCGCCCCCGGTCGCGGCGTGCTCGGGGATCCATCAATGCCCCGGGGATTCTGGCGGGCGTCTTCGAGTTTTGTCGGGACACGCCGGTAGATCAGTTGAGCATGCCCCGCCTGGCCGCGTATCTCGACGTCGGTGTCACCAGCATCTACTGGTATTTCAAGAGTAAGCGAGAACTCCTCGATGCCATGGCCGAGGAAGCACTCGTCTCTTTCTATGAGAGCATGCCTGCCCTCCGCGGTGACGCCTGGGAGGACGTGCTCCGCGAGTTCTTCAAAAATTTCTATGCGCTGCTCGCCGTCGACGACCTGAAATGCGACCTGATTGCACGTCGTATCGGTAGTCTGACCTACCAGGAGACCATCACCTCCTGGCCGCGGGCGGCGGAACTGCTGGCTGGGCTGCGGGATGCCGGATTCCCGTCGTCGCTGGCCTGGCACGCTTTCTTCACGCTCTCGWCATACACCCGGGGCTTCCTGCTCACCGAGCGGCCGGCTGAGGATCCGGCCGCGGCGGTCCCCGCGGCGGCGCAGCCTTCCGGCGTCACCGTCCCGGAGGATTTCGAGTTCGGGATCACCAACATCATTCTGGGCCTGCGCACCCTGCTGCCCGAGGACGCGCGCGACCGCGACGTCGCCTAACGCTCCCGTCCGGCCCCGCAGGGCGCCTTCGATGCGGCGTGGGACCTTCGACGGCTGCCGGCCCGTGAGTCGGGGCTTCGGCCGGCTACGGCGATGATCTTCTTGATCGGCGCCCGTCTCCACCGCGACTCCCGCCGGTGCCACCGAACCAGTGATGAACCAGCAATGGACAGCAAAGGGGCAGAATCGAAGATGGTTGGTCACAGGCGGTAAGTGGAGGTCGGAGCTGGGACGCCGACGGCAGCCACGGTGTCGTCTTGATCGCCGAGAGTTACATGGATCGAATAAGTCGAAGTCGGACGGAGGAATCCGGCATGAAAGCAACATATGAGGCACCGACGCTCCGGGCCGAGGGCTCGTTCCGGCAGGTCACCGGTTTCTTCGGGGGCTGGGGCTGGGGCTGGGGCCACTGGGGCGGCTGGGGCCACTGGGGTGGCTGGGGTCGTTGGGGTGRCTGGGGTCGTTGGGGTGGCTGGGGTCGTTGGGGTGGCTGGTGATCCCGGCTCCCGACAATCCAGCAACCCGACCAGCAATCTGACGATMGGTCAACCCGACAATCGGGAAATCCGACAATGCGGGGAAACCGGGAAACCCGACAACGCGGGGTAACCCGACAATGCGGGGAAACCGGGCAACCCGACAAGTGGGCACCACGACATCCGCTGGCGGTGCTCCTCTCCGGGGCGACGGTGGTGACGAGYCGGCGAACGGTCGTTGCCACCCGCCGTCCGGGTCACGCCGAGGAGGAACACAGAGGAGGCACCTGCGGTGAGGATCGTCTGTGTGGGGGGCGGACCGGCAGGACTTTACTTCGCTATCTCGGCGAAACGCCGTGACGCCAGCCAGGAGATCATAGTCCTCGAACGCGACCCGCCCGGGGCGACCTACGGCTGGGGGGTCGTGTACTGGGATAACCTTCTGGACGTCCTTTTCCGCAACGACCCAGGCAGCGCTCGTGCCCTGCGGGCTGCGTCCACTCTCTGGCAGGAACAGCGGATCAGTCTGGGCGGATCGTCGGCGGCATATCTCACCGGCTACGGCTTCAGCCTGCAGCGGGCCGCGCTGCTCGAAATCCTCGCCCGGCGGGCTACCGATCTCGGCGTCGAGGTGGAGTACCGGCACGAGGTGGACGACCTGCGCCCGTATGCCGACGCCGATCTCGTCGTGGCGTCCGACGGCGCGAACAGCCGGGTGCGCCAGCTGGCCCAGGACGATTTCGGTACCAAGGTCGAGATCGGCGGTAACCCGTACATCTGGCTCGGCACCGACAAGCGCTTCGACAGCTTCACCTTCGCCTTCGAACGGACCTCCGCGGGATGGATCTGGTTCCACGCCTATCCGTCCAGCGTCGGCGTCAGCACCTGCATCGTGGAATGCTCCCAGCGGACGTGGAAGGGACTCGGCCTTGATCTCCTGAGCGCTGAGGACGCGCCGCGGATGCTGGAAAAGATCTTCTCTGGTCCGTTGGACGGCCATCCGCTGATCAGCCAGTGCCGCGGCCGGGCGGCGCGGTGGCTGCGCTTCGCCGATGTCACCAATCGGAGCTGGTACCACGACAACGTCGTGTTGATCGGTGACGCCGCCCACACCACGCACTTCGCCTTCGGGTCGGGCACGGCGCTCGCGATCGTCGATGCGGTCRCGCTCGCGCAGAGCATGTACGACAGCGGCGGCGATCTGCCGGCCGCGCTGCGAGATTTCGACCGGCGGGGCCGGGCGGCCCTGGGTCCTCTGCAGGCGGCGGCGCGGACGAGCATGGCCTGGTTCGAACGGGTGGACCCATACCTCGATCAGGATCCGGTGTCGTTCGCCTACTCGATGGCGTCGCGCCAGGGCGAACAGCCGCCGTGGCGCTACCCGGTGCACCGTGTCAGCCAGCACCCGGCCGTGCGCAGGGCGCTGCGCGGACTGAACTCGAGTGCACGGTGGGGCTTGGCCCGTCGCCGGGGCGAACCCGTCGCCCGGAGAAGCGCGGAGGGTTAGTCAAGGTCGGCTGGGGCGTTCGCCGAGCGCCCCGCGGTGGTTGACGGCGCCCTCCACGGCAGATCATCTTCCGTGAGCTRCCGAAGATTTCCACCGGAAAGATCGAGAAGAACGTGCTGCGTGGCTGGGGCAGCGACCCGAACCTCTGCGACCGGTGAGATCCGCCGGGCCGGGCATGGTCCCGCGCGTCGGTGACGTCGTCGTTCCCRCACGCTGATCGGTTCCTCGTGTCGCCCGTTGGCAGGCCGTTCGGCATTTCCGCTTCATTCTGTATCTATGTGTAAACGTTCGACGACACGACGTCTCTAGACCCGGGATGGGCGGCGCTGAGTGCGGTTCGACAGTCACTATGCGGGACATRCACCTCACGGACATCGCGGAACTGCCCTATGATCCATGCGAACACCTCACCGGACGGCTCACCCGGGTGTCCTCCGGTGACAATCGCCGCCCTGACGTCGGCCCGAGGATTGCCGGCCCGAGGATGATGTCGGATCTCACCGCGGCGCCGGTATGGATCCCGTGAGCGACAGGACGGATGGAACCGGTATGGCTGAAACTGGTATGTCCAATAGAGCCGGTAGGGCGGGCGTGTCGGACATTGTGGACGCTGCCGATGTAACGGATGTCGCCGATGCGACGGATGCGGTCCGGGAGAACCGCCCGATCGGTCCCCACCGCCGCAGGGTGCTGCGGGGCGCCGGGCTGCTCGGCTTCGGCGGTGGTGTCGCGATCGGGGGAGGCCTCGGGGGAGTCATGGCCCTCGACGGCGGTGTCGCCGTTGCCGCGGAACGTCCCCAGGAGGACCAGTCGGGCGGGACGGACCGCGTCGCCGCGGTCCGTCGTGAGGCGCTGGCCGGGGTGGTGGGCGACGGCCGTCACCAGCCCGGAATCGCCGACCGCCCTCCCGCGCAGCTCGTCTTCACCGCCTACGACCTGACGACGTCCGGCCCGGCCGCGGTCCGCACATCCCTCGCCGCGGTGCTGCGCACCTGGACGGCCGCCGCCGCGGTGCTGATGCGAGGCGAGCCGCTCGACGGCGCTGAGCGGGACACCCAGGGACTCGGACCGGCGGGGCTGACGATCACCATCGGGCTCGGCGCGTCCGCGCTGCGCCGCGCCGGTCTCGACGCGCAGATACCCGCGGAGTTCGCGGACATTCCCGCGATGCCCGGTGACCAGCTCGATCTGGCGCGCAGTGGCGGGGATCTCGGCGTGCAGGTCTGCGCCGAGGATCCGATGGTCGCGGTCTCGGCTTCCCGGCAGATGCGTCGTCTCGCCGCTCAGGATGCCAGGCCCCGCTGGATCCAGCGGGGATTCCTTCGTTCCGCGGCGGCCGCGTTCAACCCCGGGTCCACCCCACGCAACCTGATGGGGCAGATCGACGGCACGGACAACCCGGGACCGGGCACGCCGCGGTTCGACCGGGCGGTGTGGGTGTCCAGCGGGCCGGAATGGATGCGGGACGGGTCCTACCTGGTCTGCCGGCGTATCCGCATGCTGCTCGATGCCTGGGCGCGGCTGGACGAGACGGCTCAGAGCGCGGTCATCGGCCGCCGTAAGTCCGACGGTACCGCGCTCTCGGCACCGCCGGTGGGGCAGGGCGGCGCTGAGACCATCCAGCCGGACTTCACTGCCCGCGCCGCCGACGGCAGTCTCGCGATCGCCGGCAACGCCCATGTCCGGCTGTCCCACCCGTCGTTCCACGGTGGGATCGCCATGCTTCGTCGCGGCTACTCCTATGACGACGGCCTGGACTCAGCCGGCGAGCCGGACGCCGGCCTGTTCTTCGCGGCCTACCAGGCCGACCCGCGTACGGCGTTCGTCGCGGTGCAGCGGACCCTCGCGGCCGGCGACGCATTGAACACCTTCATCCGGCACACCTCCAGTGCCCTGTTCGCCGTCCCGCCCGCGGCGCCCGCGGGCGGCTTTCTCGCGCAGGGGCTCTTCGGCGCCGGCTGAACGATGCCGGCTGAACGATGCCGGCTGAGCGGCGCTGAGTGCGCCCTGCGTGCGGGTGGCTCCGGCTGACGGAAACGCCAGCCGGAGCCACCCGCGGGAGATACCCGTTCGGGAATACCTGGCGGATGCCCGAGCGGGTACGGCCCAACCATGGGCCGTACCCGCGCACTGGGCACGGCTGCCGGCAGGAATCAGGAACAGGATGATCATAGAGCAGGCTGATGCCCGTCAGCAGGCTGACTCCGCCAGGGCCAGGGAAGTCCTCCCGCGATGTTTACAAATATTTCGGTGGTTCGCCACCGTGTATTTGCAATATTCGACAGGCGACGGGCCTACTTTCAGCGGTATGCCTGTGAGTCCTCCCAGCGAAGTGGTGGCGTCGGGTGTTCCGGCCGGTATGGCCGAGGACATGACAATCGCCGAGCAGTACGAATGGCTCCAGACCTTTCTCCGGCGGCGGCCGGTCAGCCGACGCGGGATTCTGCTCGGCGGTCTGGCTGGTGCCGGCGCGGCGAGCCTGTTCGGCACGCCGTTCGGCCGGGCCGCCTACGCCGCCACGAACGACAGTCCCCTGCTCGTGGGCGGCAGGCACACCGCCTTCGGCGCCGATCCGTCCCGGCAGCTTCGGCTGGCGGCGCAGTTGTCGCGTAACCCGGGCCGCGGCAAGGTTCTGGTCGATATCGGGCCGGGACGCGGTCTCGGCGGCACGGTCGAGGCGGAGATCCGACCGCTGCTGTCCCAGGTCCCCCAGGCCGACGGCTCGATTCTCGCCGTCGAACAGTACTACGTGCACGCGGCGTTCGACAATCTGACGCCGGGCCGGGAATACTACTACCGTTTCCGGATTCCCGGTGGGGAAGCCACCCCCGTGCAGGCGGTCCGCACCGGACACCGGAAGGGACGCCATGGCGGCCCGTTCCGGTTCACGATGATGGGCGACCACGGTTCGAACACCACCCCGCCGGGCGATCCGAAAGGTGTGTTCGATGACAATTACTACAAGGCCGACAACGCCCCGATGGTCGCCCACGCGTCGGCTGTCACCGCGGCCATCGCCCGCCAGGACCCGGTGTTCCACCTGCTCGCCGGGGACATCAGCTACGCGGACCCATCGGGTCAGGGAAGGCCGCCCAAGCGGACGGCCGCCGGCGTATCTCCTACCGGTTTCGACAATTATGACCCGACCGTCTGGGACGTCTACCTGGCCGACATCGAGGTCAGCAGTGCCCGCACGCCGTGGATGTTCGCCACCGRCAACCATGACATGGAGGCGCTCTACTCCCCGCACGGCTACGGCGGCCACCTCGCCCGCCTGGACCTGCCAGGCGGGGGGCCTCAGGGCTGCCCGAGCGTGTACTCCTTCGTCCACGGCAACGTGGCCGTGCTCTCGCTGGACGCCAACGACCTCAGTTATGAGATCAAGGCGAACACCGGATATTCGAACGGTGCGCAGACGTCCTGGGTCGAGAGCACGCTGAAGGGCTACCGGAACGACCCGGATATCGATTTCATCGTCTGTTTCTTCCACCACTGCGCCTATTCGACGACCGCGCAGCACGCCAGCGACGGCGGCGTCCGCGGCGCCTGGGCGCCGTTGTTCGACTGTTACCAGGTCGACCTCGTGCTGCAGGGTCACAACCACCTGTACGAGCGCACCGACCCGATCCGCGCGAACGCACCGACCCGCGAGGCGCCCGACGGCTCGACGATCGAACCCGCGAAGGACGGCACCACCTACATCGTCGCGGGCAGCGCGGGACGGCCCCGCTACCAGTTCCAGACCGGTGAGCCGGAGTCCTACCGAGGAAAAATCGTACCGGGCTCGAACGTTGTGYCGAACAGCTATGTCTGGCAGGCCGACGGGACGAAGGCACCGGAGTCCATCAACTGGTCGCGGACCCGTTTCGACGACTACGCCTTCGTGGCTGCCGAGTCCGATCCGGGCCGGCCCGGCGGGTACTCCACCCTGACCATCCGGGGCCTGGACGAGCATGGTCAGGAGTTCGACCGGGTGGTCCTGCGCCGCGCCGTTGCGCACGGCCACTGAGCCGCATCCGCGCACGTGCGGCCCGCCGTCGAGGGACGAGCGGGCCGCACGGCCGGGGCAAAGTGGTCCGACGGGTGGTCCAACGGGTGGTCCAACGAGTGGCCCGATGGCGCCGTACCCGTACCCATTCTCGATGTGCGGTGTGGTCGCGGCATGCCAGGCGCGTCCCGCGGAGTGAAACCGCACACCGGCTCGGAGGTGGCACCTCTCCACGCGGCCTCATCGAGGCCCGCGCGGACCACGAGGCTCCTGACCATCGGATCGTGATTTATGTCCCGGTCACGGGTCAAAAGTCCCCGGAATATGACATCTGAGCAACGGCGGCCATCGGTTCGATGCGCTCGCGTGCGGCACGATGGATCGTGGATCCGTGCGGCGAGCGCGAGAGGAACCGAATCGATGGAGCTGATGGAGATGGCGTCGGTGCGAGTCGACGGGCCGATCGCCGGCCAGGCGAGCCTGATCTCGACGTCTTTCGATCTGGCCTCCATCGGCTATCTGGCGGAGGAGTYCTTCGTGAGCGGAACCGCCGACTCCTATGCCGCGACGGGTCCGATCACCTCTGATGGCAGATGGGACGTGGTGGTCGCCGGTCAGGCGCCGTTTCGGACCCGTCTCATCGTCTACCGGCCTGCCGACCCGACCGCCTTCAACGGCACGGCCGTCGTGGAATGGTTGAACGTCTCTGCCGGAATGGACGCCGCCGCCGCATGGCTCACGACGCATCGGCATCTGCTCCGCGCCGGTTTCGCCTGGGTGGGGGTGTCGGCGCAACGCATCGGCATCGATGGGATCGACACCGCCGAAGGGGCCGGTGTCGAAGCGAGGGCCGTTGCGGACGGCGGTATTGCGGACGGCGGCGATGCGGGCGAAGATGGTGCCGGGGAGCAACGCGGCACCGGTTGGTGGCCGATCGTGYCGTCGCTTAAGAGCGCCGATCCCACCCGTTACGCGATTCTGTCCCATCCCGGTGACGCGTACAGCTTCGACATCTTCCGTCAGGCCGGGGAAACCGTGCGTCGCGGTCTCCTCGATCACCTTCGTCCGGCGCGGATGATCGCCGTGGGCGCATCCCAGGCGGCGTTCTTTCTGGTGACCTATGTAAACACCATCGCGGCGCGGGACGGTGACGGCGGTGACCGCGATAGGAGCCGTGCCGCCGGCGGTGGCCATGGCGGTTTCGACGGTTACCTGATCCAGGGCCGCCCGGGGACCACGGCGTCCCTCGACGGTCGGGGCGGCCCGACCCTGGCCGGGGATGTCCGGCTGCGCACGGACGTCGCGGTGCCCGTGATGGTCGTGCAGAGCGAGACCGACGTCGTCGGCGTGCTTGGCGCCGTGGGCGCCCGCCAACCCGATAGCGACYGGTTTCGGCTCTGGGAGATCGCCGGTGCGGCGCACGTCGACACCTACACGCTCAAGGCTGGTTTCCGGGACGACGGTGCGCTGCCTGCCGCGGAGCTGGTACGCCTTCTGGTGCCCAGCGCCGCCCCTTTCGGCGTCCCGTTCACCGCCGCGATCAACAGCGGACCGCAGCAGCACTATGTCGCCCAGGCCGCGATTGCCGCGCTGGACGACTGGATCCGTTATGGTGTCGCGCCCCCGTCCGCGCCCCACCTGCTAACCGCCGCGACGGATCCAGCGGTACTTCTCCGTGATGCGGACGGCATCGCCCGTGGTGGCGTGCGCACTCCCTGGGTCGACGTTCCCATCGCCGTCCTGTCCGGCCTGGGGCAGAACCCCACCGACGCCTCCGCCATCTTCGGCTCCACCCGGCCGCTGGATTCCGCCACACTCGCCGCCCGTTACCCCGCCGGCGCCGCGGACTATCGCGCCGCTTTTACCCGGGCCACCGACGACGCGATCGCGACCGGATTCCTGCTCGCCGAGGACCGTGAGGAGATCCTCGCCCTCGCGGCCGCCAGCTACCCAGGCAGGTAGCGGTAGCGCGGCTTTAGCAAAGTGGTAATGCGGCGGTAGCGTAGCGAGCGAGACAGCGGACATCGGCCGCCGGGCCCGGCTACCCCTGTTCCTGGCCGGCGAGCAGGTGTAGCGCGAGCCGGGGACAGGCATCCGCCGCCCGACGAGCATGCTCGATCAGCTCCGTGGAGACGGTGATTTTTCGGGTCGACTGTCCGGTCGTCCCGCGAGCCAGCGGATAACCCGCTGGATCGCGGGTCAGCAGCTCGGGTAGCAGCTCGACACACCAGCCGCGGCCGTCACACGCCGTCCAGTCGATCCACAGCCGGGCCGGGCCGGCTGCCGCGCCGGCGTTTGTGGTGTTCATGGCATCTGTGGTGTTCATGGCATCTGTGGTGTTCATGGCATCTGTCTCCCCTGTGGATTCTTCGTCGACGTTGCCTGGTCGGGATGGGTGTGGTCAGGATGCGCACGCCGAGCCGAGGCAGCGGCCCTCGGCGTGCGCCCGGATATCGTCGACGAACGTGCGCAGCGCACTGTGCACGAGGCGGGCCGCGCCGTCCGGGTGGTGKCACGCGCCGCGACCGGCGACCAGGGCGGCGAGGCGCAGCGCCCGGATGGCGGACTGTCCCGGATCGCCAGCCCCCTGCACCGGGCCGCCGGACCCGCCATCCGTTCGGGCCATCCCGGCCACGGCGTCCGCAAGCTGGGGCAGCCCGCTGACGCATGGCCCGCACTGGCCAGCGTTCTGCGCGGCCAGGTACCCGACGATGCGCGCGGTCTCGACGAGCCCACAGCCCCGGGCCGGGAGGACGGCGACCACTCCGGTGCCCGGTGCGGCACCCCACGGCGCCAGCGCCGCCCGGGACATCGCGATCGTCGCTCCCGGGCCGCCGGGCAGCCACGCACCGCTGTAACCGCCGACCCGGAAGGCCCCGACCTGCTCGGTGAAGCCGCCCGCGAGCTGCGCGAGAGTGCCGAGCGGGGTGYCGAACGGCACCTCGACGACACCGGGCGCGGCGACCGCTCCCGTCACGGTGGCCAGGAACGTGCCCGGTTCCTCGGYGGTCCCGACCGAGCGGAACCAGCTGGCTCCCCACCGGGCGATCAACGCGAGGTGCGCGAGTGTCTCGGCGTTCTGCACCAGGGTCGGACGGCCGTGGAAACCGGCCTCGGCGAGCGGTTGCCAGTGCGCGCGCGGCCGGGCCGCCCCTCCCTCCAGCGCTGCGATGACGGCCGATGCCTCCCCGGCGACGAAGGTCTCCGGCGCCTCCCGGATCTGGACGGTGAACCGGTCCCAGCCCGCGGCCCGCCGTTGGGCCAGCGCCCGCCGGACCGCCGTGACCGCCGGACCGGGTTTGAGATAGACGAAGGCGTCATCGGCCCCGACCGCCTCCGCGGCGAGCTGCAGGCCGTCGAGGACGAGGTGGGGCGCCACGGTGAGCAGGGTGACGTCCTTGGCGCTCTCGGGTTCCCCTTCGGCGGCGTTGGCGACGACCACGGGGTGCGCGCTGCTGCGGTACCGGTCGGCTCGGTGCCCGGCGTTCCGGTGCTGGCTGCCCCGGTGYGTGCTGCCCCGGTGCGCGCTGCCGGAGTGGCTGCCGTCGAGGCAGGTGCCCTCGGCGCTCGCGGCGAGTTTCCGCCAGGTGGGGAAGGCCGCGCCGCCCCGCCCGGTCAGCCCGGAGTCGTGGATCTCCGGAAGTAACCGCCCGGGTCCGCCGCGCCAGGGCAGCGGTCCACACTGTCGGTCGTGCGCGGCGAGGTCGGACGYGGCTGCGGTCAGCAGCCGTCCGGCCGGGACGTGATGCGCGGGGAGGCCGCCCGCGCCGGCCGCGGGCCGTACCGCGTGCATGGCCGCGGGCCAGGGCTCGCGCCCCCACCCGGGCTGGGCCTCAGGGGAGCCGGCGCGGCCGACGTCGCTGGTGCCGGTGGCGATGCTGGTGCCGGTGGGGATGGACGGTTGGGCCGCTCCGGTGGCAGCGCGGATGGTCATGTCTGCTCCGATCTGGGGGTCATGGTTGTGGGCGCCGCCGGTTGGTGTCGCGGGCTGGGGGGCCGGTGTGGGCTGGGGGGCCGGTGTGGGCGGGGGAGGATCCTGAAGGAGGGGGAGCAGCGCCAGGCCGCGGATCCGGCGACGGCGAGCGCGCAGGCCATCGCGACGGCTCGCAGCCACGGCGTGCCGGCGTCGGTGCCCGAGCCCAGGCCGTGCGAGAGGGCGAGTGGCCAGGCGCCGTAGGCGGCCCAGTGCACTGCCCGCCAGGCGCGCACGCCGAGGCGCCGGCGGAGCAGACTGGTCACGACCACGGCGATGAGAAGGTCGGCGGCGACGGTRCCGAGCCCGACCCACAGCGGTCGGTAGCCGGCGCCGAACGGCAGGACCACATCCGCAATGCCGAGCTTCGCGTACGGGTCGAGCAGCAGCGTGCCGATGTGCATGGCGAGGAGCACGACCGCGAGCAGGCTCGCGCCGCGGTGCACGGCGCCGATCGCGAAACCGGGCAGACCCGCGAGGCCGCGACCCGAGCGGGCCACGATGCCGAGGACGACCGTCAGGGTGAGCAGCAGCAGGCACGTGGTGCCCGTGCCCCGGGCGGCGTACCAGAGGGCTTCGGTGCTCATCGGCCGGAACCTCTCGGCCGTGTCGCCGATCCAGCGGACGTGACTCGGGTTCCATCCTCGGCGGGCGGAGCCGTCTCGGCCCGGTCTACCCGGACCCCGGCCACTCCGGCTCCGGCCACTCCGGCTCCGGCCACCTTGGCCCGGCTCGGGGCGGGCCAGCCAGCGGTCGTGACGATCGAGCCGTCCGTGGCGACGAGCCGTGCCGGCATCCCGAGCCGGCGCAGCCAGCCCACCGCCGCGGAACCACGGACGATCGCGGCGGTGCTCGCCGTGTTCGCGTCGAGGCAGCTCGCGGCCGCCACGGTGGCGGTCCGCCAGACCACCGGCGCGGGCTGGCAGGTGCGCGGATCCAGGATGTGGTGCAGGAGCCGCCCGCCGCGCCGCCACCGCCGCCCGAGGGTGCTGGACGTCGCGACCGCGCTCCCGGCGGCCAGGGTGATGGTGCAGGCGGGCTCGCCCGGGCGGTCCTGGACCCGAATGCGCCAGCCGCCCTCCGGCGCGTTCCCGGCGGTGGCGACATCCCCGCCGAGGCTGACCAGCACGCCGGTGTCGAGCCGTTCGGCGACCAGAGCGGCGCAGCGGTCGGCGGCCTGCGCCTTCGCCGTCGCTCCGAGGTCGAGCCGCGCGTCGTCCGGCAGCGTCAGTGTGTTCCCGGTCAGCCGGATCCGCTGCCAGCCCGGCGCCGGCCGGTGCACCACCCGCAGCCGCGGACCGTCCGACGGCAGCAACGTGATGTCCCGGTCGTAGCCGAGAGCGGCGAGCGGTCCGCCGACGGTCGGGTCTACGTCCCCGTCGGTGCGCCGGGCCGCGAGGAGCGCCGCACCGACGAGGTCTGCCAGTAGCGGGCTGATCCGTTGCGGCGTCCCATCGGCGTGATCGAGCTGGTTGATCTCCGCATCGGCCCGGAAACGACTGGCGACCTCGTCAACGGCCGCGAGATGGTCCACGACGATCTCCCGGGCGGCGGCCAGTGCGCCGGGCTCGGTCACCACGAGCCGGGCGGTCGTGCTCCACACCGACCACTCGACCGCCGCTGCCGCGCCGGGCATCTCAGGAACCACCGGTCGACGCGTGCGTGGGACCGTCGGCGCTCCCCACCGTCGTCCCGCCCGACCAGCCGCCGGACGAGGACGCGCTGTCGGAGGTCGACGATGAGGTGGATCCGTTACCCGAGGTCACCGAGCTGTCGTCCGTCGTCGAGGACCAGGTGGCCGCGGATGCGGAATGCTCATGGGCCAGCACGCCGAAGCCGATGGCTCCGGCGGCCGCGACGGCTGCCAGTCCGGCGGTGACGGGGCCTACCCGTCGGATTCCCTGCTCACGTGTGGCCATGGCCGGTGTCCTCCTACCCTGCCGGCGCTCCGGGAGGAGCCCCGTGACTATGAGGGTGGGAGTCGGTCCTGTGTGTTACCTGTGCGTCACCTGTTCGATTGCCGAGGGCGGAACACCCCACGGGCGTGGGGTGGACTTGATGGTGCTGCACGAGCGGACCGACCGGACCGGATCACCCCCACGGGCGTGGGGAGGACCGGTGCAGGTCTTGGTAGACGTCGGGGATGCCGYCGTGGTCGCGGTCGGCGGTCTCTGCTTCCTGGAGCCGGCGGTAGACGCGATTGCGCAGACGTAGCACGACGGCGGCRAGCAGGGCGGCGAGCAGAGAACCCGTCAGGACAGCGATCTTGACATGGTCGTCACGTGCGCTGCCGCTCCCGAAGGCCAGTTCGCCGATGAGCAGGGAGACGGTGAATCCGATACCGGCCAAGACCGCGAGCCCGAGAACGTCGGTCCAGGTCAACCCGTCGTCGAGGGTGGCGCGAGTGAAGCGTGCTACCAGGAAGGTAGCGGCCATGATCCCCAGAGGCTTGCCGACGACGAGACCGAGCACGACACCGAGGGCCGCCCGGTCGCTCAGCGCCGCGCTCAGTCCGCTCAGGCCATCGACGGTGACTCCGGCGGAGAAGAACGCGAAGATCGGCACCGCCACCCCGGCCGACAGGGGCCGCCAGCGGTGCTCGAAGTGCTCGGCCAGCCCCGGTCCCGCCTCCGGGCCGCCGGCACGGGTACCGCGGAGCACCGGCACGGCAAACCCCAGCAGCACGCCAGCCACGGTGGCGTGCACGCCGGAGGCGTGGACCAGTGTCCAGGTCGCGGCGGCCAAGGGCAGGAGGAGCCACCACGAGCGCACCCGGCGCTGGACCAGCAGAGTGAACAACGCCAGCGGCACCAGCGCGCCCAGCAACGGGAGGATCGACAGGTGGCGGGTGTAGACGACGGCGATGATGACGATGGCGAGCAGGTCATCGACGACCGCGAGGGTGAGCAGGAAGGTCCRCAGACCGGACGGCAGGTGCCGGCCAATGACCGCCAGCACCGCCAGCGCGAAGGCGATGTCGGTGGCGGTCGGGATCGCCCAGCCCGCTGAGGCGTCACCGCCGACGTTGACCAGCGCGTACAGCACGGCCGGAACGGCGACACCCCCGCAGGCGGCCAGGACCGGGACAGCGGCCCGCCGAGGGTCGCGGAGGTCTCCGGCGATGAACTCGCGTTTGAGTTCCAGCCCGGCAACGAAGAAGAAGATCGCTAGCAGGCCGTCGGCGGCCCACTGAGCCAGGGTGAGGTCCAGGTGCGCCCAGGACGGGCCGAGCTGGTAGGACAGCATCGACTGGTACGACTCTGACCACGGCGAGTTCGCCCAGCCCAAGGCCAGGACCGTCGCGGCGAGCAGCAGCCCGCCACCGATGGCCTCCCTGCGTAGGATCTCGGCGATCCGGCGAGCCTCGGGCCACGACCTGCGGTCGAACAGGCTGAACCGGCGAGACGGAACTTGGCCCACGGCGGTGCTCCTCACCAAGGGGTCGGGTCACACGTTRCCGACCAGACTTCCCGGCGCACCGAACCCACCGTAGCCGAGTCGGCGTTAACATGCCCCCCATACCAGCCGAAACGGCTAGRCACACCCGGCACGGGGCCGGCAGGGGACMCACCCACCCCGAAGCACTGCCTCACCACGCCGGCTACAGCCTCGCCGAGCAGGCGGTGATCCCGACGCCGAAGAACGCCCTCCCCCTCGCACGGCTGACCAGCAGCGACCTCGTCGAGGACAAGGTCAGCACCTGTCCCGGCGTCGAATCCGTCCGCGTGGTTTGCTGCTTCGTCGACGCGGACAGCTACCGCTGGCTCGACCGCACCCGACGGCACCCGCTAGCCGAGAAAGGAAGCCGCCGGGACGGCTCGTTCACCACCAACGACGTCCGTGCCATCCTTGCCCACAGCATCCCCGTCGCCGACGGCGATTGGCGTCGACCTCCATCTCTCACATGATGGCGTCCATACCGAACCCGGGCGGTTCGCATTTGCAACTGTGCCCCGCCCGGTTTCTCTCGTTCGAGCCGGGTGCGGCTTCACTAGCCTGGCCGCGCAAGGTCGTGTATGATGTGAGGTATTACTACTTCGATATCGTGACGACGTCGGAACGCAGCGGGGCGAGGGCCGCTCYGATCTGGCCGGTGGTTTCCGTCGGGACACCGAGGCCGGTCAACGCCGCGAGCAGATGGTCCACCACCGCGTCGAAGTGGGCGTCGGTGAGGCCGAGCGTGGCATGTACCGCGGCCATGTCCCGACCCCGGTAGACCTCGGGACCACCGATCACCGCGGCGATGAACGCTCGCTGGTGTTCCTTGAGACGGGGCAGGTCCCGGTTGGCAAAGAGGGGTGCAAGAACGGGATCGGCCGTCACCCGGACGTAGAAATCGTCGACCGCGGCCTGTACGGCCGTCGCGCCGCCGATAGTGTCGTAGATACTCATCAGAGGTCTMGCTTTCGCAGGAGAGGACCGACCGGAGGTCGTTGACCATGTTTGTTACCGTGGCTGCACTGGTACCCGTCCGCCAGGTTCACTGAACCACGGGCACAATTTCCTTGAAAGAGTCTAATGTCCGCGCGGCAGAGAAAGATGGCAGGCGAACGCGGGCCGTCCGGCTCCTTCCGCTCGCGTGTGGGCAGAAGCTTTACCTGTTGAAGGACGGCTAGGAAGGAGCGCTGTCCTCCTCGTCCGGCGCGAGGAAGGCCCTGGCGAAGATCCGCAACACCGAGGACCTGTGGACACAGGTCGTGGCACTACCGTGAACCCCCCGGGTTCGGGGGCCATCGGCACGACGATCACTCTCACGGCGGCGGTCAGCCGGTGACTGGGGCGTCAGCCGGTGACGGCCCCGGTGGCCGTGTCGACGACGGACACGTCGTTCCCACCGAAGTTGGTGACGTAGACACGGCTGCCGTCGGGAGCCACCGCCACTCCGAAGGGGAGCACGCCGACTCCGATGGCGGCGCTCACGACACCCGCGAGCGGGTCGACCACCAGCACCTGCCCAGTTCGGATGCTGGCCACATAGGCGTGGATGGTCATCTCAGCCCGCATCCCGACGGTCGATGGACCACGACCGAGCGTAGTAGCCGGAACGGCAATGGTTGATCAAACCAGCCGATCGTCGATAGCCGATCTTGCTCCATCTCGAATCGGAAAGACCCAGATGGAGAACGCTCCGTATTCCGCCCCTCCAAGCGGGTGCGGCGCAAGCACCTCGCCATGGCCCAGGCCGGCATTACCGTCGGGGGCAACCGTGCCTTCGGCTG
>NZ_MAQZ01000111.1:0-19444 GCF_001756285.1 Frankia sp. CgMI4 | reverse complement strand
GGATCGCCCGGTCCCGGTTACGGCCCATCGCCGCAAACAGCGCGTCCCACCGCTCGTCCGGCATCGCCCTCGGCTTCCGCTTCGGCAGCCGAGGGTTATAACGCAGCCGCCCCTCCGGACGGAATGCCTCCAGCGGGTTGTGGTGCGCGTGCGCCCGGCCCCGGCCCGCCCGAGCAAGCACAACCGGATTCACCAGCGGCCCCTCACCACGCTCCAGCCAGAACTCATAGAAGGTCCGCAGCACGGCGTTGCTGTGCCGCACCGTCGCCGGYCCGTAGCCGTCCCCGAGGTGGCGCTTACGGGTCACCGGGTTGACCTGCCCCACGGTCGCCCGCGACCCGACCCGCGCCGCCGCGACCGGCTTGGTCGCCTGCCCGAGCCACAGCACGAAGTCCCGGACCTCCGCCGGACTCACCCGGTCCCAGGCCACTCCAACCGCGACCAGAAACCGCCACCACCGCAGCAACGCCAGCGCATAGCTGCGCACCGAGTTCGCCGACCGGCCCTGCGCGACGAAGTCCCGTAGGAAGACCTCGACCGGCTCGACCGGCTCACCGAGGCCGTCGACCAGCCTCCACGGCACCACGCCGTCGGACGCGACCACGCTTCCCCACAGCGGAAGCGGACAGCACGCTGCCACGCGTCCCGGGCCTGCCACGCTCCCGAGCGTGGGCTTTGCTGGAGGTGGTGGCTATACCGCGCAGCGTTATCTGCAATGAGCTTTAGGCATTGACATCGACACGGACGGTGCTACGGTTCGCGCGTTGACCGCCCGCCGCGTACGGATCGGGGAAGGCGGCCAGGGATGACGACGCCACGCCCGCGACGCAGTTGCACCCACTGCGGCCACCGGCACGCCACCGGCCATCCGGTCCACCGCCCTGCGGGACCGGACCCCAGGGAAGGAGGAGCCGCTCCATGCCCCAGCTCGACGATCACCGTTGGATGACCCGGGCCATCGAACTCGCCCACCGCTGCCCACCCGCCGCCGGCGCCTACTCCGTGGGCGCCGTCATCGTCGACAAGAACAACCAGGAGATCGCCTTCGGCTTCTCCCGCGAGGTCGACGACGCGGTACACGCCGAGGAGTCCGCACTCGCGAAGATCGGCCCGGGCGACCCTCGGCTCGCCACCGCGACGATCTACAGCACCCTCGAACCCTGCTCCCAGCGCAAGTCCCGGCCCCGCACCTGCACCCAGCTCATCCTGGAAGCAAAGATCCCGCGAGTGGTCATCGCCTGGCGCGAACCCAGCCTCTTCGTCGCCGACTGCCAAGGCTACGAACTCCTCACCCAGGCGGGCGTCACCGTCGTGGAACTACCCGAGCTCGGTGAACAGGCCCGCGCCATGAACGCCCACCTGTCAGTCTGATCCAATTTCGGCTGACGTCCGCTCGGCCTCGGAACGCTCTGGGCCGGTGTCCGCCGCGGTCCGTTGCCCCACGGGGTGGGAAGTTAGTGCCAGGGGTGGAGCGCGCAGGCGCTCGGCAACCCGCGCCACGACCGCGGGATCCGTACTGAAGGTGGTGTCCGGCAGGCCCGGCGCGCGTGCCGGAGCGGTTCTGGCACACCGACCAGATGCGTGATGCCTTCGCGGCCCAGCACATAGGCCGGGTCTCCGCGGCCTATCGCCTGCACCCCCACCACCTCCGGGCCCATCAGCCAGGAACGGCTGGGTCGGTGGCACACCCTGACGCAGGCCCAGGTCAGCCGGATCGAGAGCGGGCCACCTATCCGTGATCTTGACCGGCTGGCGCACTGGGCGCGGACCCCGCGGATGCCGCCGCACCTGCTGTGGTTCGACCTCCCCGGGCGACCCCGGCCGACGCCGGTGACCGTCGCGCTGGCCGCCCGGCCCAGCGGGCAGCTGTCACCGCCGGTCCCGGCGGCCGCGTTCACCCGGTGCCAGTCGCCCTGGTGGTACCAGCAGCAGTCCCGCCCGCCGCGGCGCGGGCGGATCTGGCGTACCCGCCGGCGCCGCGGTCCGCGTCGACCGGAGCACCGACCAGAGCGGCCAGCGTCTGGTCGGTCAGCCTGCGCCACCGAGGGTTCGCCGGCGTGTGTGGGCCGGTGACCGTGAACAGCACCTGGGTGAAGGCGTCGGCCGTGCTGTTGACGAACTGGCGCTGGACCCAGATCGGCGGCTCGGGATCGTCCGGGAGGTACCGCATCCACACCGCCGCTGCGTAGCGCTCGGCGCCGTTCATCAGCGACAAGCCTTCCCGCTCCGGCTGGGTCACGACAGCCACCGGCCGCAGGCCAGTCGCCGTGAACAGTTGCAACCGGAACGTCGTCGGACCCAGCGCCCGCGCGACGGTGAACATGTGCTCGTCGACCACCCGGGTCCGGGGTGATGCCGCCGTCGCCATGGCGCCCAGTTTCACGCGACGGGCAGCGTCAAGCCCGTGCCAAGAGCGGGTACCTGTCCGCACGGCAAGCCGCTGCGAACCGTCTGGGCACCCGGCTACGGTCCGGACGCCCAGCCGCCGGCGGCGAGGCGGATGGCGGCGGGCACGACGGCCCACAGCACGACCAGCACGACGAAGGTGCAGCCCCCGGCGATCCAGCCGGCCGGCGCCCCCCTGACCACGTCGAAGATGAGCAGGACGACCCCGGAGACGGCCACGGCGAACAATGCCAGGCCCACCTGGGCGAGCCGGTTCGCCACCCGGATCAGCGTCTCCTTCTCCTTGCGCCGGAAGACCGCGCGGTGCAGGCTCACCGGCATGATGAGCAGCCCGGTGGCGCTGACCGTCAGCAGCACGATCACGAGATAGAGCGACTTCTGCTCGTTGCTCAACGTCGTGAACCGCTGCTGGAACGGGATGGCGAGCAGGAAGGCGGTCAGCAGCTGCACGCCCGTCTGGACGACGCGCAACTCCTGCAGCAGATCTCCCCAGTTGCGGTACCGGCGTTGCGCCGGGGTCTCCGAAGGGTCCGGCCCGCCGTTCGAGGAGCTCCCCCGGGCGGTGGAACTCCTCGCCGTCATCCCGCCGCCGTCATCCCGCCGCCGCCGTCTGCCGCCGAGCGTCGCGCAGCCGGTCGACGAGGGACACCACCGGCCCGAATACCCGCTGAGCGGTGGGGGATCCCGCGACCGAGGGGTGCGGATGGGTGGGGGCGATCGCCTGAATGGCCCGCAGTCTGCGGCCCAGGCGCACGAGTTCGGATTCGGGACGGACCTGGCGCAGCGCCTCGAACTCCTCCCGCTCCTCGCGCTCGGCGTGTTCCAGCACCGTGTGCTCGAACGCGGCGAGCTTGGCCCCGAACTCGACGCTGCTCGCCTCCATCCGATCGAGGTCGGCGAGGTCCCGACTCGCAGCCTTCTCCTCGTGGTTGCGGGCATCGGTCACCTCGGGCCCCACCACCTGCCGGCTGATCGGGCGCAGCACCACCTCCTCGCCGGTCTCGTGGGCCGCGAGCAGCGCCCGCAGCTCGTCGAACGTCTCCTGGCGGCGTCGGCCCGTCGACGTCCTGACCTTCCCGAACAGCTCGCGGATCTCGGCATGCTGCGCGAGCAGGATCCCGACCACATCGTCCTCGGGGAGCTGACTCGCCCGGGTTCGTTCCCTCGTGGCCTTGCTGACCGTCATCGCACTCTCCTCATCGCGGACCGCGCACCGGACCGTGTCCCTGCTGGCCTGCCCGCTTGGCGGGAACAGGAACCTGGTCCGAGCGGGGGATGCGCCGGACCGGGATGTCCAGGCCCAGGGATGGGCGCTCTGAGAGGAGAGCAGGAGGTTCTTCGGAATTCGGAATCAGGAGGTTCGTCATTCGGAATCAGGAGGTTCGTCGGCGCCGGGCGGGTCTACCGGCGTTCGAACATCCAGGCCGCGGCCAGCGCTACGCCGACCACGATCCCGACGAGCAGCGCCCCGCCGAACACGAAGAAACCGACCGTCCTGATCAGGGCGATCGCGATCGGCAACGCCGCGGCCAGCAGGAACACGCCGTGGGTGCGCACCGGCGTGTTCACCATGGCGATGATCTTGCGCGGGCCTGTCACCCGGTTGACGTTCAGCTCGTCGGACACCGACGRCATGAGCCGGATCGTCGTCCACGTCAGCAGGACGAAGGCGATCGACAGCCCGAGGGCGTAGAGGAGCCCCACGCCGCGGCCGAAGGCGTCGAACGCCGCACCGGCGCCGATCACGGTG
This sequence comes from Frankia sp. CgMI4, assembly GCF_001756285.1. Classification (NCBI taxonomy): domain Bacteria; kingdom Bacillati; phylum Actinomycetota; class Actinomycetes; order Frankiales; family Frankiaceae; genus Frankia; species Frankia sp. CgMI4. The sequence continues at coordinate 15,288 of NZ_MAQZ01000111.1, read as the reverse complement.
ATCATCAGCGGGACGTACCAGGAGGTGGTGCGGTCCTGCCGGGCCTGACCGGCGAGCCAGCGCGCCTGGGCGAACCGTTCGCCGCGCCGACCGGAACCGCCATAGTACTGATCCGCCATAGTCGCTCGACGCTCCCCTCCCACGGCCGGCGCCGTGATGCCCCCGTACCTCACGGGGACATCACGCCCCGATCTGCCCATCCTCCCCCAAGACGAGGKAAAGCCGGGCCGTTTCGGGAGGATCACCTGCCCGCCGCGCCGTCACCGCTGGATCGCGGGCCGCGCTCGGCGGGCCGCGAGAGCCGACACCGCAGGTGGCGCGGCAGGTGGCGCGGCAGGTGGCGCCGCCGGTGACCCGCCGTCCACCCGCTCGGTACGTGCCCGATCGGGCATCCCCGCCCGGGGCCCTCGATCTCGGCCCACGACCCGAAAGCTCGCGGCTCACGGCCCAAGAGCCCACGACCCGAGGGAAAGGGACTCGCACCGGGTCGAAGGTCCGCCGCGGCGGAGTCACCACACGTCGCACTAATCACTACACGTCGTACTTCCGGGCGTGCGGATGACCGCGACCGCGCACTGGGCGTGTGTCACACACTGTGAACTGATGGAGCCCAGCAGCAGCTCGGCGAATCCGCCGCGGCCCCGGGCTCCGATGACCAGGAGCTGCGCCCCCGCCGCGGCCCGCAGCAGGCTGGACGCGGCCGCTCCGCGGATCAGGTCCGTGCGCACATCGAGATCACCCGGCTCGGGCAGACCCACGCGCACCGCCTCGTCCAGCACGGCTCGCGCGGCGCCTTCGAGGGCGGCGTCGACGAGGGCCGTTCCGCCGGATCCCGTCGCATCGAGCGCGGGACCCCCGAACGCGGGACCCCCGAACGCCGACCCCCCGAACGCCGACCCGCCGAGCGCCGCATCGGCGGACCCCGGGTCACCAAATCCTGGACGATCATCGAGTACCGTGCCCCCCGATGCCGTGCCCCGAACTCCACGGCCGGCGAATCCCGGAGCGAAGCCCGTTTCGCCCGGGTCCGTCCGGATGGATCCGGTCCCGCCCGGATCCGTGTCGCCGAGCCCCGCACCAGCCGACGCCGCACCAGCCGGCGCGGCACGAACGGCCCCAGCGCCCACCGTGGGTACCGCACCAGCGGACCTGGCACCGCAGAGTCCCAGCCGGACAACGCACTCCGGTGGCAGCGGCGCCCAGGCGTGCATGATGCGCAGCGACGCCCGGCGCAGCGCCGCCTCCTGGGCGGCCCACCGCAGCGCGGCCAACGAGCAGGCGGACCCGTCCACCCCGACGACGACGGGCCCGCTCTCGGCCGGCTCCGCCGACCTGCCGTGGACCACGACCACCGGCACCGACGCCCCGTACACGCACGCCATGCTGACCGAACCGGCCGGCAGGCGGCGCGGCCGGTCACGGCCGCGGGCACCGAGGACGAGCATGACCGCGCCCTCCGACTCGGTCAGTATCGTGTCCACCGGGCTCCCGTACACGGTCCGCTCGACGATCCAGGCGTCGGGCTGGGCCTCGCGGACCCGGTTGACGACGTCGTGCAGCATCCACTGGGCCGTCCAGCGGGGATGCTCCGGTGAGGTGGCGGGCGGCGGCTTCACCCGCGTGCAGAACGGGCCGGCCGCGGCCCAGACGAGCACGGCACGCACCCGCGCGCTACAACGACGCCCCGCGCGCACGGCCCACCGCAGCGCGCGCTCGGCATCTGTCGACCCGTCGATCCCGACCACGATGTCCGCCACGCGACACCGCCTCCCCTCCGAGCATCCTCGCTCGCCGAGCAGGCATCCGTCCCGATCCCGTGTCTACTACAACACGAAGAGACAACGGACGCGAGGGGAGACAGACGGGAGACAGTGGATGGATCTCCCGGCAGTGGCGGACGCCGGTCATGAACAGGTCGATATCGTTCATGAAACGGTAACAGATCTCGGTGCCGACCAGGGTGTGCGCGGAAAACCCGAGGGAACACCAGGAGAGGAGGTGGTACGGATGTCGGTCCGTCCAACCCCCGCCTCGGTGCTCGGGCCGAAGGCCGAGGTTCYCGAGCCGGCGACGGCGGTGGTGGAGCTGCTGGGGATACTGCGCCGCCATCTGGGCATGGATCTTGCCTGGCTCGGTCGCATCGAGGCGGACGTCCTCGTCGTGCAGGTCATCAACGGGGACGGCGCGTCGTTCCAGCTGGCCCCGGGCTCCACCGTTCGGCGCGAGAGCGCCCTGTTCGGACGCGTCCTGTCCGGTGAGTTTCCCACCGTCATCCCGGACACCCGAGCCGATCCGCGCATCCTGCGACTGCCCGTCGTCGACGAACTCGACGTGGGGGCCTACGCCGCCGTGCCGGTGGTCGACAGCGACGGCATCGTCTACGGCCTGGCCGGCTGTCTCGGGCACGGGCCGCATCCGCACCTGCGGCCGCGCGACGGCCGGTTCCTGCGGATGATCGCGGAGATCCTCGGCGATTCCGTGACCGACCTGCACCGGATGTGGGAGGTCCGCAGCCGCGTCTGGCGCGACGTCAGCCATGTGATCGACGGCGGGGGGCCCGCGCTCGCCTTCCAGCCGGTGCTCGACCTCGAACACGGAAAGATCATCGGAGTGGAGGCGCTGTCCCGGTTCTCGGACTACGCCCGCAGCCCGTCACAGTGGTTCACCGCGGCAGGCTCCGTCGGCCTCAACGTCGATCTCGAACTCGCCGCGGTCCGACGCGCGCTCGCCGTGCTGCCCCGGCTGCCGACGCACATGATCCTCGCGATTAACGTCTCGGCGACGACCCTCTCGGCCGGCCTGGTGGACATGATCATGAACGAGGATGCCGAACGCATCCTCGTGGAGATCACCGAGCACGAACGGATCGGCGACACTCCGGCGATCAACCGCGACATCGAGCACCTGCGCCGGCTCGGCGTCCGCATCGCCGCCGACGACGTGGGTACCGGCTATGCCGGGCTGGAACAGCTCGTCCGGCTGCGACCGGAGATCATCAAGATGGACTGCTGCCTGACCCAGGGCATCGACACCGACCCGGCSCGGCGGGCCGTGGCCGCCGGGCTGGTGCACGTCGCCAAGGAGATCGGAGGCAGCGTGGTCGCCGAGGGCATCGAGACCGCGGCCGAACTCCAGGCCACCCGGGAGACCGCGATCCCCTACGGCCAGGGCTTCCTTCTCGGCCCGCCCACCCCCGTCCTGCCCGAGGCCGTCAGGTAAGCCCCGGCGTCAGGTAAGCCCCGGCGCGCCCGGCCGCAGCGGCGGCGGTCAACCATCGACGGCGGGGCTCTCCCGACGCAACCGGAACCAGACGACCTTCCCGTCGCCGGGGATGACGTCGGCGCCCCAGGTCTCAGCGAGCTCGGCCACCAGGTGCATACCCCGCCCGCCGAGCGAGTCGGTGTCGACCTGCTGCACCTGCGGGAGGCGGCTGTCCGGATCCTGGACGCCGACCCACACCTGGTGGTCGGTTGTCCGGATCTCCAGAACCGGCTCACCGCGGCCGTGCACGACGGCGTTGGTGACCAGTTCGCTGGCGAGCAGCACGACGATCTCGGTCAGCTCCGCCGCGAAGCCGGTGCCGGCGAGGCCCGCGGCCAGCCGGACCCGGGCCTGCCGGGGCGCGATCGGGCTGAGCGGCAGCACGAACCTGTCCAACGGCTCGCCGGGCTCGCCGGGCTCGCCCGACTCGCCGGGCAGCTCCGGTTTACCCGTCATGTGAAAGACATTTCCTTGCAATCATGTGGATAAACCCGGTGTCGGAGCTCAGTCCGTGACCCGCGCGAGCACCTCGTCCCAGTCCCGCAGGAAACGATCGAGACCGTACCGGGCCAGGGCCGCCCGCCGGGCCTTCTTCCCGTACGCCCGAGCGAGGTCCACCGAAGCGGGAACGGTCCAGCTCAGCGCACGCCGCGCGGGCGGAACTGAACGCTGATCCGCGGCCCGACCGGCCGCGCCGTCTTGGGCACGGCATGATCCCACGTGCGCTGGCAACTGCCTCCCATCACGAGCAGGTCGCCGTGGCCCAGGTCGTGCCGGATCGCCGGGCCGCCCCCGCCCCGCGGCCGCAGCAGCAACGCACGCGGGGCGCCCAGGACGGCGATCGCGACCATGGTGTCGCGGAACCCACCCGGCCCGACGCGATCGCCATGCCAGGCCACACTGTCACGCCCGTCGCGATACAGGCACAGCCCGGCGGTGGCGAAGCCCTCGCCCAACTCGGCCGCATAGTGCTCGTCGAGGACCCGCTTCGCCGCGCCGAGCGCCGGATCGGGCAGCGACGCACGCTCGTCGTAGAAGGCGAGCAGCCGGGGAATGTCGACGACCCTGTCGTACATCGTCCGCTGCTCCGCCCGCCAGGGGACACGATCGCGCAGCCGCTCGAAGAGCACGTCGGCTCCAACGATCCAGCGGGGCCGCACATCGACCCACGCACCCCGCGCGAKCCCGACTCGTCGGACGGACGTCCCGAGTGGGCCGACCTCGATCGCCGGGGCGTCATCGAGCAACGAGGCCTGGAACGCCGCGATCTCCATGCTTCGACACTACCAAACACACGTTCGAAGACAGGWCTGCGACAAGCCCGAAGGCCCGAAGGCCCGAAGGCCCGAAGGCCGTCACAGGTTGACAGGCGAGTAATCGGAGCAGGAATAGACGAGGGTAGCCGGCGGGGTCCCCTCGAACCGCATCGTTCCGATGTACGTCGCCCCCGTCGGCGACTTCCGCGAGGTCTTCAGCTCCACGACAGGCCTACGGATCCCGCTTTCCAACCGAAGGCACGACGTAACCGGCACCCGGAGGTCCGCCGCTCCCGCTGCGGCGAAAAACACGACCGTCCGACCGGCTCCGACGCGTACCTCCAGCACGTTCACGAAGTAGTTGTCGTCGTAAACGCTCACCGCCACCGATGGCATCGTCACCGTGCCGAGGAGCGCGGCCGAGTAGTCCGCCTGGCACGAGTAGCGGAAACGGTAGCTTCCCGGCAGCGCGAGCGAGAACGTCAGTGTTCCGGAATACCGTCCGGAGGAGCTCACCGGCACGTCGGCCTGGACGGGAAACAGCCGGAGCTCGCGAGAACCCGACGAGACCAGCACGCAGGATGTCCGCGGATCCCGCAGGTCGCTACGGCCGGTCGCGTCGAATCCGACCCGCAGCAGGAAGCCGTCCTGCCGGCTTCTGGTGAGAGTTGCGTAATAGTCGGCGCTGTACTGCGACACCCCGGGCGCGGCGGCGGAGAAGGAGGGCACGACGGTGAGCTCCTGGGACGGTCGGGGGGAGCCTGCTGCAGTGGCCGAACTCGTTCGCGCCCCGGTCCCCGCACTGGTCCCCGCACCGCTCGCGGCCCCGCTCCCCGCCCCGCTCGCGGCCGCGGACGGCGATACCCTCGGGACGCCGTCTTCCGGTCCGGTCGCGGCCACCGTCGCGGACGCGGTGCCGGTCAGGGACCCGTCGCCCGGATGGGCGCCGACACCACCGCGGGCGAGGAACACCCCGGCCAGGATCGCGAGGACGGCTGTCAACGTCCCGGCCACGAGCCACACCCGTCCTGAGGGACGGCCAGGCGCCCCGGGCAGCCCAGGTGCCCCAGGCGCCCCGGGCAGCCCAGGCGTCCCAGGCATCCCGGAGTCAGGCCACCGCGAACCGCCTGCCTCCGGCTCGCCGACGGGCGGCAGCAGGGCCGTTGCCGGTCGCGAGACCGTAGGTACCCGCGGCAACGGCGGTGTCGGTACCTGTGCCGGCGGTGGTAGCTGTGCCGGTGTCGGTGTCGGTACCTGTGCCGGCACCAGCACCGGTGATGCCGGTCCCCCGGCCGCGAGGGAGGCGAGGGCGCGCGCGGCAGCCGCGGCATCCAGCCGGACTACCGGGTCCTTCTCGAGCATCRCATCCAGCACCGGCCGAAGTGGACCGGCGAGCACGGTCGGGCGCGGYGGTTCGAACAGGATCGCGCTGAGCAGCCCGGCGGTCGTGTCGGCCTGGAACGGTAACCTCCCCTCCACCATCTGGTAAAGGGTGACTCCCAGGGAGAACACGTCACTACGCCCGTCCGCGGGCTGACCGCCAAGCCGTTCGGGAGCGACATAGGCGATGGTGCCGACCACTCCGGCGGCGGTCATCCGACTGTCGTCGTTGTGCGCGGCGATACCGAAGTCGGTGACGAGTGCCCGGCCACTCTCCGCCAGCAGGATGTTGCCCGGTTTGATGTCGCGATGAACGACGCCCTTCGCATGGGCGAAGGCGAGGGCATCGGCGACCGCCGCTCCGATCGACGCTGTCTCATCCGGCCGTAGCCCGCCCGATCCCCGCAGCCGGTCCGCTACCGACCGAGCCGGGATGATGAGGTCCATGACGATCCACGGCAGCCCGCCGTCCTCGACCACGTCATGGACGCTGACGATCCCGGGGTGACCCCGAAGGCGGGCGGCGTTCATCCCTTCCCGCCGTGCGCGGGCGATCCGTTCGGTCCACTCCCCCGGCGTGGAGTCGACGGGGATCGAGACTTCCTTGAGCGCGACGTCGACCCGCAGCATCTGGTCGGTCGCCCGCCAGACGGCCCCCATCCCGCCAGCCCCGAGGCGGTCCTGGAGTCGGTAACGGCCGGCGACGACCAGTCCCGCATGGCCTACCACGGTTCTCCCCGATCCTCCCCGTCCGTGCCGTCCGTGCCGTCCGTTCTGGACGGCTACTTTAGTGAGGGTTCCGTGGATGTCTCCCCGCCGGCCCGGTCGACCCGGTCGACCTGATCCCGACTTACCAGGTCGCCGATCGCGCACTCGTCGTGGGGCCGCCGAATTCAGGGGAGGAAATAACGGTCCAGGGGCCACCGACCGTACCCAGGTCCCCCGAACTCAGGTTCGACCGGCTCGGGTCCCCGTGCCCAGATCCCCCGAGCTCAGGTTCGGCGCCGGGGGGTGCGGGGCGTTGCGTGCGCCGAGCATCTCGGCGGCGATCTCGCGGACCTCGGCCATGCTCGGGACGGCGTGCCCCGCGTCGGTCAGCTCCCGCTGCACGGAGGTCATCTCCACCTCGGGCATGCCGCAGGGCGTCGCCCAGGTCCATGGCCGCATGTCGCAGTCGACGTTGAGCGCGAATCCGTGGCTGGTCACCTTGCGCGTGCACCGCAGGCCGATGGACGCGATCTTCCGGTTGGTCCGGCGGGTCCAGACCCCCGTGAGCTCGACGGACCCGGGCGGGGTGTCCCKCCGCTCGGCCGGAATGCCGAGCGCCTCGACCGTGTCCACCAACCGGGCCTCCAACAGCCGCAGGAACGGCACCACCGCGTTCATCGCGCCGATATGACACATCACGTAGCCCACCAGCTGGCCGGGGGCGTGGTACGTCAGCAGCCCACCCCGGTTGGTCTCGTGAACCGGGATGCCCAGCCCCGCGAGCGGGCGGTGCTCGGGCGGGGTCCGCTTGCCGACGGTGTAGACCGGCGGATGCGACAGGAACCACAGCGTGTCCGGCCGCACGCCGTCGATCCGTTCMCGCACCATCACCCGCATCCGTGCCATGGCAACCTCGTAGTCGACAAGATCGTCGTCGAGGCGCAGCAGGATCTCAGGCCAGGTCACCGGGCCCGGGCCCGGGCCCGGGCCGCTGTCCACCCCGTCGACGGCGTCCACCCGGTCGATAGCATTCGCGGGGTTCACGGCATTCACCTCTCCACCGTATGCCCGGTCCACCGTATGCCCGGGTTCCGGCGGTCCGGGCCGGGATGATCCCGCGCGGTCGGCGTACCGTGGCCCACAGGGAGCAGCGATGACGTACGACATTCTCGCCGACCTCGTCGTGGTGGCCCACCTGCTCGGGATCGCGTTCATCATCTTCGGTGGGCTGCTGGTCCGGCGGCGGCGCTGGCTGCTCTGGCTGCATGTGCCCGCCGTCATCTGGGGTGTAACGATCATCACGATCGGGTTCACCTGTCCGCTGACCCCGCTGGAGAAGTATCTGCGACGGCTCGATGGTCAACCGGCCTACCAGGGCGGTTTCATCGATCATTACCTTGCGGGCGTCCTCTACCCGGACGATCTCACCTGGCTCGTCCGCTCGCTGGCCGCGCTGATCGTGGTCGTTGCCTACGTGCGCGTCTGCCTGGACCTACACCGACGACGGTCCCGACCGACGGTKGACACCGGACCGGATCCGGCATCATCCGACCCCGGCCAGCGATGACCGTGATGACCGGCGGTGGGTCAGGCCGAGGCCGGCTACGACGTCACGGCACTGCGAGGTCACGGCGCTACGACGTCACGGCGCTACGACGTCACGGCGCTACGACACCGCCACCGGCGCACCCCGAATACCCCAGCGGGCACACCGCCTACGCTGGCGCCGCCCAGCCGGTGTTCGCGGGGCGGCGCCGGGTGTCTCAACCGGCGGTGAGCCAGTGGGACACGGCGTCGCCCGTCACGACTCGCACGGTCAGGATTACCGCGGCGACCGCGAGAAGCGGAACGACGACCCAGTGTTCGATCCTGCCGTCCGTCCGGGGAACCAGGACTGTCTCCATCCGCCAGGTGACCGGCCAGAGAAGAGGGCAGCCGCGCGGGGTCAGGCAGTCCCCGGCCAGGTGGGCGAGACAGCCCAGGGTGACCGCGTAGCCGGCGAAGCTCATGTCAATGYCGTGCATGAGAAAGACAGCGACCCCGGCGGTCACGCAGTCCATGACGGACGACCAGTGCTCGTGCTTCTCGAAGTCCAGGCCGAGCCCACGTAACCCGAAGCCCACGAGGACGAACAGCGCGGCCCACCACCCATACTCGAAACGGGCAGCCAGCAGGCCCATGACCACACCCATGCCGAGCGCGAAGAGGATCGAGTGGGTGGCGTGCCGGTGGCCACCGGCGGCCCTGCTGATCCACCTGCACATAACCCGGGTGACCGGCCCGAAGGTGTTGGCGATCCGACCGTGGGGATGGTCGATGTCGGGCAGAAGCGCCGCGCCCGCGGATACCACCGCGCCGGCGATCACCTGGGACGAGGACAAGGACACCGCGTGCGAGCCCAACCACTGCTCCCGGGACAGCAGGGGTGCGACGGCCAACCAGACCACCGCCCCGCTCAGGGCGTGGGTCCGTCCCATCATGGCAGCTCAACCTCAATGATCAGCATCGTCAGACTGTATCCAGCCGATCCAGCCGCCGCGCGCCGAGCGACGTTCGGCTGTCCCGTGGCAAGCGGGCTCCGCGTGTGGTCCTAGAAGCCGAGCCGCTGATACACGCCGTTGCTGGTCGGATCAGCCGGATCGGTGAACAGCAGGACCTCGTGCGCTCCYGCGTCCAGCGCAGCCTGGCTCACCGCTGCCGTCACAGCCCCGGCATAGCCCAATGGCGCTTAGTTAAGCGGTCCGAGCAAGGATGATCTTCGATTGTTGATCATGACGGATGCCGGTGTCTGTTGGGCGTTTGACTCGGTAGGCGCTGTGGCGGCCTCGTCTGATGGCGCGTGGGTACGTGCGGTGGCGGCGCACCGGGTTGAGCTGTTCGATGATCTCTGTGAAGATTTCCCGAAGCGCGTGCGTGTGGTCCTCAGTAGGGTCGGGGAATGGCGCGGTGGCCGTCGGCTCCGTTTCCATTCCCCGCCACATCGATCCGTGCATGCCGTTCTCCGGCACACGGCTCTCCGACGTTCTTCACCGTCGGCGTTCGGCCTTGCCTCGCCATGGCTTGTTCGGCCAGGGCGGAATGGGTCTGGCGGTCCGTGACATGACTAGTAGCCCGAGGTAGTTCTTCGACGACTAGCCGACGATCCAGCGTCCGATTTTCCCTCCGTGATCCCACGGGAAATGACCTCGCGATCCTCCGCTGTCAACACCGCGCCGCGCACCGAACCTCCAGATCAGTAGGCCACGTTCCTACCAGACCCGATCTATGACCGGATTCATACGTGGTGCACTGACCTATTGAGACCGAGCGGGCTTCGCCCCGCTGGTGGGTCTTCACCTCATCGAAGATTCTTTCAATTTCCCACCGCTCATGGTAGCCCGTGGCGAGTTCCACCGCGGATATATCGGTGTGGTCAAGGATGTTGGTGATGAGGCAGATCAGTTCTCCGGTGCCGGCTCCGGTGCGGTCGGGCACCGTGTATTCGATGACGCGGACGGGTGTCGCGTAGTCCTCGGGAAAATCGCGGCCCGCGCGGGCGTCGACGATGAGCTGTTCCCGCCGTTTCCCGCTTAGTTTCGGATTGATGACAATGGAGAGGTAGGAGCCGTCAGGGAGCGGTTGGATGACCGGTAGCGCGAGGTTGGACCTGACTCGCCAGAGCAGGTCCGCGCCGGTGTCAAGTGCCTGGTGCCACAGGTCGCGGCCGTAGAAGTTGCGGTCGGCGGTGAGGAGCATCCCGGGTTCGCAGGCGTCGAAGAGAGTGGCGGCGAGGGTGCGTTCGTCGCTCGCCCGGGGGCCGACCGCGGCGGCGACGATCGCGTGCGTGCCGCATTCGGCGAGCGCGACAACATGGACCTGTGGCAGGGCGCTGGCCTTGTGTCCGTTGGTGTGCCGTCCGAACCTGGCCACGTTCTCGGGGGTGTCCGCGGCGTCGAGGAAGAACCCGTCGATCGCCGTCAGCCGCCGGGAACGCAGCCATGCGCCCTTGGTACCCCGCCCCGCGACCGGCACCGCGACACGTTCAAACAACAGTTTCAGAGGCGCGGCGCCGAGTCTGATCCGTGCCTGCGAGATCGCCCCGCTAGTTGGGACCTGCCAGTCACCCTTCCAGTTCCCCAGCCACCTCAACGCACCGGCGAGTTTACGCATGACTTCTTCGTAGTCATCGTCGAAGAAGAGGCACATCGCCATCGTGAAGTACACCATGACCCGGGCTGGCAGCAGCCTGGTACGCCGTTCCTGCCGTTTCGTCTCCACCAGCGCTTCATCGACGAGATCCCGGGGAACGATTCTGGCGAGCACACCGATCGAAATACGGTCGGTCAGCCGCTCGCTGTCCACGGCTGGCAATTCCACTACCTGACGAAGGCGCACCACACCCGGATGCTATCTGCCGACCGCCCGACTCCCGATGTGAACTCTCCGCCGCCCACTGATCGACGTTGAGGAACTGGACCGAACGCCKTGTTCGAAAATTGATCGACGCGGGATCGGACGTTGGCATGTCGGGATGGACAGGCGTCCCTCTAACTTAATCGAGCGGCATTGCCACCTCAGACTCATCCGCGTCGCCTCACCACAAAGGACCGCCCCCATGATCAGACTCGCGTTTTACGGCAGGGTCTCCACCGAAGACCAGCAGGATCCAGAGGCCTCCCGTAACTGGCAGATCGCCCGCGCACGAGCCCTGCTGGTGATCCTGCGTGAAGCCGACTCCACCGGCAAGGCCGAGGTCTACCGTGAACTTGGCCTGAAGCTTATCTACGATCACGAAACAGAGACGATCACAGCCGAAGCCACACCAAGATCATCGGCGTGCGTAGTGTCTGTGTCCGAGGGGGGATTCGGCCACTACGCACACGCCCTTAACCAGCGCAGGCGCATACCGGTTGCCCGGCAAGCGGGCGACCGGTAACAGCCCGCGTGCCGGCCCTGCGTCACCGCCGCACCGAACACTCATGCGCCCCCGGAATCCTGCCGGCCGGCTTGCCCGGCAACGCCCAGCAGACGCCGCTACAACCGACCGAGATCGATCTTGACCGGGAAAGGTGCGGCAGCATCGACGGCGCCCGTGAAGACCTCAGCGCCACGGTACGTTCCGGTCGCCGGGTCGAGGACGTAGGTATAGACGACCGGGACGCCGGCGGGGGGCTGCTCGACCCGCCAGTAATACGAGATTCCAGCCTTCGCATACTGCTCGGCCTTGACAATCCGGTCGGTCGTCTCAGAGCCCGGTGAGACCACCTCGACGACGAGCAGAAGATGCTCGGGACGGGCCGACATGATGTCGATCGTGTCGGCGCGGTACACGGCCACGTCCGGACGCCGATTCGTCAACGGCACGTCCTGAAGCCGAACATCGACGTCGAAGTCCGCGTTCCAGCCCGGCCCGGCAGCAGCCTCCAACGCGACCGCGAGGATCTTGACCAGCCGGTTGTGACGCTTGGACGCGCTGGGGCTCACAACGACCGTCCCGTCCACGATCTCGATGCCYGCGCACCGCTCCTCGGACCAGGAGTCGTATTCCTCCGCCGTGATCTGCTGGTGCATCCAGGCAGGAGCGATCATCCCCGCAGTGATGRCACACCTCCTTCAGATGATCCAACAGACCTGATCCCCGCCGAACCAGCGTAGCGCCGTACCCTCTGTGTCTCGGCATCCTGCGGCAGCCCACCCGCACCCGCGAGGGTGGCTGGGACTGACCCGGGTGTGTCAAGAAAACGGCTCTGTCGCACATCCGGTTTGCGCCGTGAGGCGCTGTGGTTCGAGTGGAGGTGAGAGACCTTCACCGTCTGCCCTGTCGCTGCAGGGTGGGTGGAGCTGAGGGCTGCCTGGTCCGGGTAGTGCCGGTCTGGGTGGGAGCAGCCCTGACGAAGCCGGGACGTTTCAGTAGCGGTCCGAACTGGTCGAACGCGAAGCACCGGTTCGGACAGGTGCCGGTGAGGTACTCGATCCGGTCGAGCTTGCGGTTCTTGTCCGGGTCGGTGGACTCCTTCCACGTCCTCGTGCGTGGGAACGAGATCCGATGGTGGTGCAGGAGCTGCCGCAGCCGTTCCCGACCGATGGTGACGGTGCGGTCGGGGTTGTCGGCCAGGTAGGCGGCGAGCTTGCGCAGGCTCCAGTGCGTGAACGGCTGCCCGAGTCTCTCCGGGCGGGTGCGGGCCGTCGCCACGGCGAACACCTCGTCGTCAGAGCTGATCAGGCGGGGACGGCCTCCCGCCCAACGAGGGTCCAACGCGTCCAGGCCGATCTCGTTGAACCGGTGGATCACCCCCCGGACCGTGTCCTCGTCCGCCGCGACGAGACGAGCGATCGCGGGGACCGGGGTCCCACTCGCCGACGCCATGATGATCAGTGCGCGGCGGACTCGGATCGCGCCGTGTTTCCCGCGGCGCGCGATCGCTTGGAGTCGTTGGCCTTCCTCATCGGTCAGCCGCCGTGCCCGTACCGGCCGCGCCATCGCGGTTCACCTCCAGGGCTGGTCGCCGTCCTCATCGGGGATGGTGTGCCCGTGATCACCCGCCTCTACCTACTCCACGGCCGGAAACGTTCGTGGTCAGCGCACCAGCCGGGCAGGATCCGGTGGCGGAGAAGCGGGAAGTCAGCTCGGCGGTGCATCTGGCGCATGATCTTCTTGGTCTTGGTGTTGACGCCTTCGGTGCCACCGTGGCTGTAAGAGCCTGTCCTGGATCTTGAGTGATGTTAACGCTCTGTAGTGTCGCGGGGTTGCCAGCGTGGGACGGGATTCCCGCGAACGAGACGGCGGACCATGGTGCGGATCATCGCCCAGTGGATGAACAATGCGGAGGTGGCGGGGTGGCGTTCGTAGTCGTGGGCAAGCCGCCGGTGGGCGGTGAGCCAGGCAAGGGTACGTTCGACCACCCATCGTTTCGGCAGGGCCTCGAAGGTTTTCTGACCGGGTTTCTTCCGAACGATCTCGACGGTGGTCCTCATGATGGTCCGCGCCCATGCAACAGGCTCGCCAGCGAAACCGCCGTCGGCGAACAGATGACGGCGGCTACGATTCCTTAACCTGTCGGTCCTTCAGATCCYGCGGCTGTTGACCTGTCCGTGGTCTTCCCGACTGGTTGGGTGATCGCTGGTCGTCGGTTGGTGCGGCCGGGTGGGCGTCCGGGRCCGGGTCGGGCGGGTTTCGGTGCGCGGGCCGGTAGCGGTGTCTTCGGGCGGAGGTTGCGGAATCCCCGGCGGACACGGGCCGGAGTCAGCCTTGTGGGTTCGGCGGGTCGTTCCCAGGGGCGGCGCAGGTCGGTGGTGAGCGCGCGGGCGAGCCGGAGCTGGGTGTAGGCGGTGAGGACAAGCCAGGTCCAGCGGTCCGCCGCGGCGGGGTCCCGGATCTTCGGGGCGGTCCAGCCGAGGGTCTGCTTGACCATGCGGAAGGTGTGTTCCAGGTCGAATCTTCGCAGGAACGCCTGCCAGGCGCGGTCGACGTCGGCGCTGCCGGCGTCGACGGTGGAGTGCCACAACCAGACCGGTTTCGGGCGCCGTTCGCCCGGGAGGCGGTCGACGACGAGGCGGATCAGGGTGCCCTCGATGATCGGGAGCTGGCCGGTGTGGTGTTCCCATCCGCCACGGCGGGTCAGCCGGGGGTGGGCCCGGTCCCAGCAGGTGGCGACCGCGGTGCCGTACCGGCGGGTCTCGGTGGTCGTGGTGACCGTAGGGGTGGGCAGGCTGGCCGGGTCGGCCAGGGGCAGCTCGGGGCCGTGCCGTGGTGGCCGACCGGACGCCTTCGGCGGCCGCGGGAGGACGGGCAGGCGGAAGACCCGGTCGGAACGCAGCCGGCCGACGAGGTCGACGGGCAGGTCGGCCAGCAGGAAGGCCAGGCGGGTGACGTCGTAGCCGGCGTCGAACACGACGAGGATGTTCGGATCACCGGCGGTGTGGTGGCCGACGGCTGCGAGCCGGCCGACCACGTCCCGGACCTGGGCGGCGGTCACCGTGGTGAGGTCGTCGTCGGGGCCGAGACGGACCGCGTCCAGCGGCGCCGTCCACGAGGTGCGGCCCGGTTCGAGGGCGGCGACGAACGAGTAGGGCCAGCCCGGGATCATCTGGGCGTTGCCCTTGCCCCGGCCGTAGGTGTGGCAGAACAGCCGGCCCGGGCTGGTGGCCGCGTCCGGACGCAGCCACGGGCTGACGTCCACACCCAGCACGATCCGGCCGTCGGCGGCCCGCGGCAGCGGCAGCCCGGCCAGCGCGCGGCGCAGCCGGCTGATCTCGACCCGGCCGTGGTTGATCGCGCCGTACAACGCGCCGTGCCCTCGGCGGTGCTCCGCTGCCAGCGACAGGCCGACCAGGTCACGAACCGGGCCGTCCGCGCACAGCACGGCGTCGGTGAGCTCGAACAGGGCATCCGCCCGCCGGGTCAGACAGCCATAGAACTCCTGGCGGAACCGACACAGCACCCCAAGGTGCTCGACGATGGGGACATCGTGGGCCAAGCTGTCCTCCACGGCCTTCTGTCTGATCACGGTGTCTTTGGTGAGAAACCAGGATCAACAGGAGGCCGCTTCACGTCACGGCGACACGCCGGCCCACCCCAAACCACCAGCGACTATCACACAGAGTGACACCCGAAGGTTAAACGACAAGCTGAGAACCGCCCGATCTTGGTTCAGGGTCCTGAAATCGCCGTTCGCCCGGTCTCTACGAGGCTCCCGAGCAGGGG
>NZ_MAQZ01000110.1:0-20085 GCF_001756285.1 Frankia sp. CgMI4 | reverse complement strand
GTCCGGATCAGCCGGCGGAACGGGCCCGCTCCGGACCGGTCAACGGGAGCCTCTACTCCGGATCAGCAGTGGAGAGGATCTGCGTCCTCCCGGCCCGGCCATCCGGCCACCCATACGAGCAAGGCGTCGAAACAGTGGCTGGCAATTGTCCAAATCACACATTCCCAATTCACAAGGTGAGGAAAGTTCAGTGGGAACTTTCACGACCCGAGCGTTCAGCGGAAGCACCTTACTCGCCAGACGAGGGCGACGCCCAAGGTTGACGCCGACCGAAGGCAGAGCCCTTCGAACTTCATTGCTTACTACTGGTGACATCACAGGTCCCCGGAGCCCGCAGGCAGCTACAGGAAGCTCTCATCTATACGCCATCGATGAGAGGGGGCGCGACGATCAGACCTAGATCCGCCAGTAGCTGGTGATGTTGGGAGTTCGTAGATCGTTGGAACGTGAGCGGGTGCCTGCCGTGCAGGAAGAATCGGGGTTACCACCACCAACCGATGACGTCCTGACGAGAGGCACCCACCGGGTGAAGAGACTACGCAGATCTGACMTTGGGGTTGTCCTTCCGCACCTGGCGGGTCTCGTTGTCGATCGGGTGGACCGGTCTGGTGATCGGCTGCGGTTACGGGCTCGTGTTCGAGGAGCTGCTGCTGCGTGCCCCGGGTGCGGAGTGCTCTCGGAGCGGGTCCACGGGCGGTATCGCCGCCGGTTGGTCGACGCGGCGATCGCGGGTGCTCACGTCGAGATCGACCTGCTGATCCGGCGGTTCCGCTGCCTGGCGGTGAGCTGTCCACGGGTGACGTTCGCGGAGCAGGTCGTGGGCCTGACACATCCGCATGCCCGGTTCACCCCGCTCGCCGACCGGTTGATCGAAGCGATCGGGTTGGCGTTGGCGGGCAGAGCCGGAGCACGCCTGGCCGGCAGGATGGGGCTTCCGGCTGGTCGGAACACGCTGCTGCGCCGGGTCCGGGCACTGCCCGACCCGCAGGTCGGGGCGGTGACGGTCCTCGGGGTGGACGACTTCGCGTTGCGCCGGGGTCGGGTTTACGGGACGGTCCTGGTCGATCTCGACAGCCGCTGGCCGGTGGACCTGCTGCCTGACCGGGAAGCGGCGACGTTCGCCGGCTGGCTGGGCATCCCGGTGCGCGGGTGATCTGCCGGGACCGGGCCGGTGCCTAYGCCGATGGCGCCCGTACCAGCGCTCCGGACGCGGTGCAGGTGGCGGACCGCTTCCACCTGTGGAGCAACCTCGCCGGATATGTCGAGACGACGGTGGCCCGGCACCGTTCCTGCCTGGCGGAACCGCCGTCCACCGAGCAGGCTGTGGACGGCCCGCGGGCGGACCTCGACGGYGCGGTGGCCGCGGCGCGGGACGCGCAGTTCGAGCAGCGGGCGTTCGTGCGACATGCCCGTGAGCGGTACGCCGCCGTCCAGGAGCTCAAGGCCGCGGGCGTGGGCATCAAACCGATCGCCGCCCGACTCGGTCTGGCCCGAGGAACGGTCCGTAAGTACTACCGCGCGACCAGCGTTGACGACGTTCTGGCGAAGGCCCGCGACGAGCGCGGCTCGATTCTGCGGCCGTGGGAGCCTTACCTCACCGGGCGGGTCAACGCCGGGATCACCAACGGCAGCCAGCTGTTCGGGGAGATCCGAGCCCAGGGCTACCCCGGGAGCAGAGCCGTCGTTCTGGCCTACCTGCGCCCACTACGCGCCGGCGGTGGCACCGCCGCACCCGCGGCACGGTAGGCTCCCAAGGTCCGCACCGTGACCCGGTGGATCCTCACCCACCCCGAGCACCTCAACGAGGACGAGACTCTGGCGTCGAAGACGATTCTCACGCGCTGCCCGGACCTCCAGCAGACCRCCGACCGCGTCACGGCGTTCGCGCAGATGCTCACCGGTCGTCACGGGGACCGGCTCAATGGTTGGGTCGACGCCGACGACCTGTCCGAACTGCACCGTTTCACCCGCGGTCTCCTGCGTGACCACGACGCCGTCCTCAACGGGCTTACCCTGCCGCACAGTTCCGGTCAGGTCGAAGGAGCCGTGAACCGCATCAAAATGATCAAGAGGCAGATGTACGGCCGCGCGAGCTTCGACCTCCTCCGCAAACGAGTCCTCCTCGCGACCTGACAGCGCCCGGGTCTACTTCGATCACAAGATCAGGGACAGATCCCGTTTTCGGAGACCGTTGACATCGGCGTTGGTGATCTTCCAAATCTCCGGCCTTCCGAGCCTGGGTCGGATGTCGATCCGGTCCATGTCGAAGGATTTGCCGTTGATGAGTTGCTGACCCGTGGCAGGGTGGAATTTATGCTGATGCTCCGTTGACGGCCCGCAGGCCATGTGATCGGGACGGCGGGTTGCGCAGCTTCACAGCCTCGTCAAAGCCGCCAGCCAT
The DNA here is from genome assembly GCF_001756285.1 of Frankia sp. CgMI4. Classification (NCBI taxonomy): domain Bacteria; kingdom Bacillati; phylum Actinomycetota; class Actinomycetes; order Frankiales; family Frankiaceae; genus Frankia; species Frankia sp. CgMI4. Next base: position 17,684 of record NZ_MAQZ01000110.1, on the reverse strand, counting down.
GCCTGGGCGGCCCCCGGATTGAATGTCACGGCGATGCGCGAAGGAGCGAGTAGGTCGATGCGCCAGCCACCGGCGAAGCTCTCCCGCAACTCCCGCTCCGAGACCCGGTGCGGACCCCAGGTGCCTTGCTGCCGGTCGCTGAAGCACATCAGGAAGCAGCGTCCACCCGGACGCAGGGCCGCGCCGAGAGAGGCCACCAGCGCCACACGGTCCTGCGGTGCGAAGCAATGGAACAGCCCGCAGTCGAGCAGCGTGTCGAACTRCTCGCCGAGGCCTTCGAGCTCGAGGACGTCCTGGACCAGGAACCGAGCCTCCAAGCCGCGTTCTGCCGCCTTCTGCCGCGCCAGCGCGATACCGCTGGGAGCGGCGTCCACACCCGTGGTGTCCAGCCCGAGCTCGGCCGTCATGAGGGCGTTATCGCCACTGCCGCAGCCGACATCCAGCACCCGGCCCGTGAAGGCTCCTCGATGGGCGAGTTCCACGAACACGGGCTGAGGCCGCCCGATCTCCCAGCCGGCTCCCGGGGCTCCGGCATAGTGGGCCTCGAAGACATCGACACCGCTGTCCGGGCGTGTGCGCGCCGTGCCGGGCTCCTGTGTGGCTGACATCTCGGCTCCTGTCCGCTGCTGTCTCGTCCGCTACTTCACTCGGTGCGCCGCGGGAGCAGCCAGAGCCTTCTGATCCATGTCACGCACATCGTGACTCTTGTCAGGGCTGGGCGATGACGCGTTGTCGCAGGCCCTGGGGATCCGCAGGATCGTCGGTAGGTGRCTCGGAGGTCGGAGTTCCGGCTGGAGGCCGCAGCCGTTCGAGCCGGTCGGTGACGACCGCGCAGCCCTACAAGTCCGAACAGGTGTCGCAGCGTGACTGTCAAGACAGCAGAACCCAAGGTCCCGCCGTCGGACGACACGGTGACCGGTCTACGCCTCTTCACCCGCGGAACGGTCAACCCGCGATGGCTGGTGCGGACGGTCGTGCCGGCTGCACGAGAGCTGCGGGAGACCCACGGTGCCTCAATGGTCTATCTCCGACGCGGCTGGCTACACGGCCCGCATGTCGACCTCGTGGCGCGCGTGGACCAGGGCGGCAGCCCCCCGCCGTGGGACGAAATGGCCCACCGTCTCGATGCCGGCCCGCTCGACCCGTCAAGCGCGATCAGCGAGGAAACCTACCTGGAAAAGGCACGTGAGTTCGGCCGCCTGGAGCGGGTCCCCCCTCCCTACCTGCCGATGCGAGCGCACGGCACGGTCGAACGGCTCGGCCCAAGCGACACCGCGCGCTGGCCCGTGGCCCTCAACGCGCTCCGCGAGGTCGCCCTCGGCCGCCTGGACCTCCCCCTGATCGACACACTGGAGGACGTCGCCGAGCATGGGGCGCAGGCCGAAACCCGCGTACTGGAAGCCTTCGTGGCCCTCGCCGATGYGCACCACGCCGGCGTCGCCTACGGTGTGTTCTCGCTGCGCTCGCACGTGGAGGCTTTCCTGAGCTGGGCATCGGCCCGCAAGGATCCGCGTCCCGCCTTCCGGGCCAGGCTGGCGTCGGACGCGCCGCGGCTGCGCTCGCTGGTCGAGTCCGCCCTCAAAGGCGACATGAATCGCCACTACACCGCCTGGCAGACGGCGTTCRCCTACACGATGGGCGTCTTCGATCACGCCGTGCTCACCGGAGCACTGACCCTGGACGGGCTTGACGAACTCGACGGCGGCTTCGACCCCGCCACCATGGGCCCACCGGGACGGCCGTCGATGGCTGATACCGGGCCCAGCGACTTCCACCGGGTCATGAACGACTCAGGTGTGATCGCCGAGCCGCCGCAGTGGTTCGCCTCGTACCGCCTGCYCGTGAATCTCTTCTACCAGCAGCTGCCCCTGCTGAGCGTCTCCCCGCTGCACCGCTACTACGTCTGCTACGCCGTCGCCGAGACGGTCGACGAGGTGCTGGGGGAGTCCTGGCAGGAGCGGTTGGAGCGGAGGGCCAGCCGGGCATGACCGTACAGCAGGCGGAGTCGACCGCCACGTCCCCTGCCACACCCGCGGCAGGAGCCCTCGAGCCCCTGTGGGTGCTGCGCGTCAACCTGCTGCGCCGCACCCGGCTGAGCGACCCCGCGCTGGCCGCAGTGCTTGGTGACCTCCTTACCGCCGAAGCGACACTCGCGGCAGYGGCGCAGAAGTGCTCCGACGAGCTGCACGAGCTGATTGGCGCCACTACCGACCGCGAGGCACGCGGCCGGCTCATCGCATTGCGCCGAGACGTTCACAACGACCGCCGGCCGCGTAGCGGCACGGCCGTTACGCCAGCGGTGGACCAGTGGGCGGCGGCGCGGGACCGGCGCGACGCACTGCGGGCACGGATCGCGGACACCTATCCACAGGCCATCGCCCGGGAGCGGGAGGGGCTGGGTGCCCTGCTCGCCGACGACGACCTGCGCCGCGCACTGGCCCTGGTGGCGCCCGAGGTGTCGGACGGCGCCGATCGGTATCGCGCCGCACTGGCGGATTCACGTCCGCTGCCCGCGCGACTGCGCAAGTCGGAGCGTGGTCTGGTGCAGTACGTCACCCGGGCCATGATTCGCACCAGCCCGCTCTCCCGCTTTACCGCCGTAGGCGTGGCGGTGCCCGATGACCGGGGTCGGGCCCCCGACGAGATCCGCTTCGCGAGCGCCGTCCCCTTCATGGGGCTGGACCGGGTGATGCTCGGGTATGTTGCTGCCGGGCTGACCGCCCCGAGGGACGGCGTCGGGCTGGACCACTGGGTCCAGCTCCCACCGACGGCCGAGGTCGACGAGTCCTCCGCCCGGCTGTACTTCATGCGCCCCACGGCGAAGGGCATCCAGCGGCTGTCCACACCGGTGACAGGCCTTGCGCAGTCGGTCCTGGAAGCCACGGCCATGGGCCCCCGCCGTGTCGGCGCCATCGCCGGCCACATCGCAGAGCGGACGGAAGTCCACTACGACCAGGCGGTGCGAGCCATAGCACAGGCCGTGGGCGCGGGTATCCTGTGCACGTGCGACGGGCCGGAGGACGGGGACGCGCCCTACTCAGCGCTTCTCCACCGGCCCGACAGCCCGGTCGTCCGTCTTGACGATGTGGCCCGGCGGTTGAAAGTCATCGCCGACGCCCCGCCGGAGGACCGCGTGGCCGAACTGAGMCGACTGAGGAGCGCGCTGGCGGACGTCAGCCGTCATGCGGGTCGACCCGCGCAGATCCTCGTCGAGGAGGACTACGTCCTGCCGCCCCGGACAGTGGCCACCGTTGCCTGGCGCGACCGGCTCAATGACCTTGCCGCCGGCGTCGAACTGCTGTCAGTCTTCGACCGGCTCCACGATGTCCGTGCCCTGTTGTCCGCCGTGTTCGTGGAACGGTTCGGCCGCGGAGCCGTCGTTCCTCTGGCGGAGCACGCGGCGTACCTGGTCGCCGAGGTCTACCGGCACAACGGAGCCGTCGACGGCAAGGTACCCCCTGGTATCGGCCCGGCCGACGGCTCGCTCGACGAACTCCAGGTTCTGCGTCGACACGTCCTGGACAAGCTCTACGCTGACATCTCCCGAAGCGATACCGAGGAGGTGGTCTGGAGCCCCGGGCACGTGCGTGCACTGGCCACCGGACTGCCCGCACGGTTCCGTGCCGCACCACTGGCGCACAGCGTGCTCGTGCAATCCTGGAACGGGCACTTGGTGTTCAACGACGCATACGCCGGGCACGGCATGCTCTATGGCCGGTTCCTCGGCCCGGACCGGGACCTGGGCGGTGCCGCACTGCCCCATCTTGCCGAGCGGCTGCGACGGCAGTACGGCACGGACGGCCACCGRCTCGTTGAGGACCTCGGTCTGCACCGTCTCAACGTCAACGCCCACGCACCCGTCCTGTCCGACGGCCTGGTCCCGGACGACTGGTTCACCTTCCGGCTCGCCCATGACCCGGACACCGACGGTCTCACCGTGCTCGACGCGGAAGAACGGCCCACCCGTGTCCTCACCCTCGGCGCCGGGCACCCCGAACTGTTCCCGCCACCCGTACGGGTGGCTACCTGGCTCGTCAGCGGTGGACGGCTGATGGAGGACCTAATCGGTGGCTGGCACTCGACGACCGGATGKGACGGCGACTCGAGCCGGCCCTGTCCCCGGCTGCGCGTCGGTTCCGCCGTACTCTCCCGGCGCCGGTGGTACGGCGGCCGGGAAATGGCTGATGCCGTCGCGGCCGGGCCCGCCGAACATGACCGCCTGCTGGCCCTCACCAAGTGGCGTGCCCGCCACTGCATTCCGGCGGAGATCGTCCTGAAGACCCCCCTGGACGACGGCTACCGCCGCGAGRCCATCGCCTCGGGCGAGGACGCCCAGGCCCACCGGCAACGGCAGAAGCCGCAGTACGTGGACTTGCAGAGCGCCCTGAGCGTGCGGGTGCTGCCCAGGCTCATGGAACGGCGCAGCCCCGGATACCTGGAGGAGGCCCTGCCGGGCGTCGGGGACGGCCCGCACGCCGCCGAGTGGGTCATCGAGATCGGGCGCCCAGCGGGCGGAACGTTCCAGTACGGAGGAATGCCGGAATGAAGATAAAGTCGCGTACCTACCTGCATTACGCACCGGTCCCCGGCGGCGTGTACTTCAGTGGCCCGACAAGCCAGTTCGTCATGCGCGGGCCGGAGTTACTGTTCACCATCGCCGACCTCTGCGTTCCGCTGTTGGAGGAGGGCACAACCGAGGACGATCTCGTGCGTGCCCTGGGCACCGAGAAGGCCCGACCGGCGGTACGCAAGGTAGTCGACGGGTTGCTCAGCCACGACATGCTCCTGGACACCGCAGGGTTCACTGTGGCTGAAACCGGTATCGCCGAACGGGATCGCTTCCCCGAGGCGCTCGCCCACCTGGAGGCGTTTACTGACGATCCCTACGCGGCCTTCGCCGCCCTGCGGACCGCACATGTGGTGCTCTATGGYCCGGCGGCCGTGGTGTCCCCAGCCGCCCGGGGACTGGCCCGGGCAGGCGCCGGGCACCTGGCTTTGGCTACTCCCGATGGGGACCTCGACCCCGTGCGGGCGGTGGGGGAGCGCCTGGGAGCGCGGCTCCTCAGTGACCAGGAAGAACTCAAAGAAGCACTTGCCGAAGCCGACGCGGTGCTCTGGTRTCCCGGGGAAGACGGCGAGCCCGCCCCCCGGGTCTCCCTGCGGCCGGCCGGATGGCTGGTACCGGTGAGCCTGGGCGAGGCCACGGTCGTCGGACCAGTTCTCGACGCGACGGCAGCATCCGGGCAGTGGCCCGCGTCGGCGGAAAGAGCGCTGTCGTGGGCCCACAGGCACTCCGGCGGACCAGTCGCCCRGCCGGGGGCGGACAGGCTCGCGGGAGCGCTCGCTGGTCAGCTGTTGTTTGATGCCCTCACTAATTGTGCCGCTTCCGCCGAAGCGCATGTCGTCCATGGCGACGACCTAGCCGCCGACCGCGTCACCGAGCCCGGCGCACCGGCCACCCCGCTTCCCCTGGGCACGGTGGAACTGCTGGAGCGCATGCCCTACCCGTGCGGCAGGGCACCCGAGGCCGGCACATCCGCCGAAGCCCTCGGGCACGCCTTGGTCACCGCCTTCGGCCCGCACCGGCGCGAGCCGGAGAATCCGATCAACGACCACCGCGGCTATGCGTCCGTGCGCAGCAAGTTCCCCGTGCACGCCTTCGTAGCCGACCGCGAACGACGGCAGGTCCTGGATGTCCACCGCAACRCGCTGGTGGACCTCGCCGGCGCCAACCCCCCGCAGGACCCCTCGGCCGACGGCTGCGAGATCCTTCTGATCGGGCGGTACACGCGGCTGCCCGCGAGCTACCGGTGGTTCCGCGGCGCGCTGGTCCACCTGGAGATGGGCATCGCACTGCGGTCCCTGTGCCTGGCGTTGGAGTTGTTCGGCCTGTCCGGCCGGCTCCGGCTGCCGAACAGCGGCCAGGGGCGGCTGCGCGAGTTCGGCCTGCGCCCTGCCTGGGAGTGGACGCTGCCGCTGACCGTCGAACTGGCCGAACGACCGGCACCGGTGCAGACCACCGGGCGGGGCGCCGATACCGTTCCCGACCCCGTGCTCGCCGACGTCCTCGCCATGAACCGGGCCCAGACCTTCACCGAAGCGCCGGCCACCCTGGGACCCGCGGCGCCCAGCCAGGATGACGTGACCGCGGCAGCGGAGCGGTCCTGGGCCGAACTGCTGTGGTCACGCACGTCCGGACGTATGCCCCGAGGCCTGTATGGCATGAACGGTCGGCGGCGGGTACTCCCGGCTGCCGTGCTCCAGGACGCGGTGCGCTGGCTGGGCGTGCCCCCGCCCGGAGACGTCCTGCGGGGCGTGTCCAACGCGATCAGAACGACCGTCGTGATCCAGGGCATCGAGGGCCACCGCGACGGGGTGTACGAGGTCGCGGACGGCCACACCGTGCTGAAAGCGGCGGACACGACGGCTGCGGCCCGTCTCGAAGAGGTCTACGGCTACACTCTGGCACCGGGCAACGGTTGCGACGTTCGGCACGCCTCGATGATCTGGTTTCTCACGGTCGACCCCCGAGTCGTGGTCGACCGCTACGGTCCGGGCGGCTGGACCACGATCCAGTACGTGTGCGGCTGGGCGGCCCACGGACTGACGCTCGCGGCAGCCGGGTCGGGCCTGTACGCCAGGCCCGTACGGGCCTTTTATGAGGCAGCGGCACGGCGCGTCCTGGGTCTCGGTTCCGAGGAGATGGTCGTGCTGGCGGTGATCGGCGGAACTCCCGGATACCGGGGCCTGATGCTCGACCTGCGAAGCTGAGGGAGACACACGTGAACCGTACGATCGCTCCCGGCAGCCCTGTCCGAGCCGGAGACGTCCCGACAACCTGGCGGTCGTGGCATCTGCACCTGGGGTCCGTGGCCGGATCCCTTCATGACCGCGTACTCGGCGAGGTGATCGGCCCCACCGTCGACGACGTACCTGGCAAACCGTGGTTCTTCATCCGCTACTGGCAGGCTGGTCCACATCTCCGGTTCAGAGTCGGCGACTTGGACGACGACGAGGCGCAACAGGTCGAACAGTCCCTGCGGGAGCGGCTCGCGCGTGCCGGGACGCTGCGCGATGGCGAGGAGCCTCTCGACGCGGAGAGCCACCGGACCGCCGCTCGGCGTCTGGCTGCCACCGGCGGCGAGGCTGAGGACACGGCTGGGGGGCCGCTGCCGCCGGGAGTCCACCGCGCGGTGTTCGTGCCCGAGACCGAGYGGTACGGCGGGGCAGCGCTGATGCCTGGTGCGGAACGGCTCTTCCAGGTCTCCAGCGAGCTGGTCAGAACACATCTGCCGAGCCTGCCAGGCACCCGGGAGYGGTCGGCCGTCGCACTCCGGGCCACGGTGTCGGCGGGCGCTGCGCTGGGCGGACGTGGCGAGCAGGCCGACTACTACCACCAGGCGCTGCACGCCTGGCGCGGCATGGTGGCGGCCGGATTCGGCTACTCCGAGCAGCAGTTGGATCGACTCACCGGTGCGGACCGCCCGGCGCTGTCCACGGCGGGGGCATCGCGACGCGGGAGCATCGACCCCGAGCGCCACGGTGCTTTCGCCCTGTGGCACCGCCTCCTGACCGAACTCGCCGACACGGTACGCGCAACCGGCACGACCCACCCGGGCCGCATCGTGCTCTCCCACGTCCACATGTTCCACAACCGTCTCGGCCTGAGTCTGGTCGACGAACTGCAGACGTACGCGCGGCTCGTCCGGCTCTTCCCCCTGGACGCTCCCGTCGGCGGCCCGTCCGGCACGCCTGCCGCCCCCGACCCGCATCGCAGCGCACACGAGGGGTGATCATGGTCAACCAGCCGCTGGCTGTGCCAGCGCGGACCCCCGCGCCGCAGGCCGCCGAGGTGGTCGCTCGGGCCGTTGGCGTCACCCGGTGCTACGGCGGCACGACGGCCCTCGACGGCCTCGACCTCGAGGTGCGGGCCGGCGAGCTGGTGGGCCTTMTGGGGCCCAACGGAGCGGGCAAGTCCACCCTGATCCACGTCCTCACCGGTCTGCGTCGCCCGAACCGGGGTCGTTGTGAACTGTTCGGGCGGGATCCTCGGACCCCGGCGGGCCGGCGGTACATCGGAGTCACCCCGCAGGAGACCGGACTGCCCGAGACACTGCGCGCGCGCGAGGTGGTCGACTTTGTCGCGGCCCACTACCCGGCTCCGGAGGACCGCGATGCGCTGCTCGACCGCTTCGGGCTGACCGATCTGGCRCACCGTCAGACCGGTGGTCTCTCCGGCGGTCAGAAGCGCCRACTGGCCGTGGCCCTCGCCTTCGTCGGCCGGCCCCGCCTCGTCTTCCTCGACGAACCGACGACCGGCCTCGACGTGGAGGCCCGCCGGGTGCTGTGGGACCACATCCGCGCGTTCCACYAGGAAGGCGGCACGGTGGTGCTGACCAGTCACTACCTCGACGAGGTGGAGGCGCTCGCAGAACGGATCGTGGTCGTCTCCGGCGGGCGGGTGCTCGCCGACGGCTCCGTCACCGCGATCCGCGGGATGGTCGACGTCCAGCGCGTCAGCCTGGTGACCGCTTCGTTGCCGTCGCTTCCGGGCGTCATCAAGGTCGAGGAGATCGACGGACGCACCCACGTGCTGACCAGGGACGCTGACCAGTTCGTACGCGACCTGGTGGGCAGCGGCRCGCCCTTTTCGGGGCTGGAGATCCGGYCGACGACGCTCGAGGAGGCCTTCATGGCCATCTCGTCCGCCTGACGCCCCCGGCACCGCCGCGCCGTCCACCGTACGCGGAAGGAAAAGACTCCGTGTCCATGACCCTCCTGCATGCCCGTTACCAGATCCTTCAGACCATCCGCATCCCCATCGCGGTGATCGGCTCCGCGTTCTTCCCTGCGGCCTCGATGCTCTTCTTCGTGGTTCCGGCGACCGGCGACGACCCGGCAGGTGCGACCTACGCGACCGCTTCGATGGTCGTCTTTGCCGTCATGATCAGCAATCTCTTCGGGCACGGCGTCGGCGTTGCCGAGGACCGCGCCCAGCCCTGGGACCCTTACACCCGGACTCTTCCCGTCGGCCCGTGGCCGAAGTTCGGGGGCAGACTGATCTCCGGCCTGGTGATGATGCTGGTCTCTCTTGCCCCGGTGGTCGTCATCGCTGCCGTGGCCACGCCGGCCCGCATCTCGGCGGTCGGGTTCGCCGCGGCTGTGGGTGTCGTCGTCCTGGTCTCGCTGCCCTTCAGCCTGATGGGACTGGCCATCGGCTACCTGCTGCCTACCAAAGCGGCCCTCGCCGTAGTGCAGGTCGTCTTCTTCCCAATCGCCTTCGCCGGAGGCCTGCTCTCCGCCCCCGGCAAGGCTCCCGGCTTCATCGAGACCATCGCTCCGTACGTGCCGAGCCGTGGCGCGGTCGAACTCATGTGGGCGGCCGTCGGCGACTTCAGGCCGAGTACCACATCCCTCATCGTGTTCGTCCTGTGGTCGGTGGTCCTCGCGGCCCTCGCGGTCTTCGCGTATCGCAGGGACGAGGGCAGGCGGTTCCGCTGACCGGGCAGATCGAGGGGCGTCCACCCAAAGGCGGACGCCCCTTCGCGTACCGGATCCAACCAGCCGCCGTCAGAGGGCGCCGGCGTGCGGGACTCGGACACGCTCCAGCAGTTCACGGACGACCTCCGAGGTCTCCGCTCGGTCACTGCCGACGCCGAACACCTGGAAGTCGGGGCGGATCAGCGCGGCCCGCGCGCCCATGCCGTCCAGCCAGGCCCGCAGGAATCCTCCGGCGTCGGCGACGGACTCCCACTCCTTGCTGACGGTTGGGGCCGCGCCCGCCGGCAGGACCTGTACCAGGCGGACACTCCGGTCCCGAAGTCGCTCGGCCAGCCCCGCCTCCAGCAGTGCCTCCGGCACGCCGAGGGCCAGCAGGACGAAGTCCTGGCCCAGGATTTCCAWGCGCGGCTCCGGAGAGCCGACAGCGCCCAGCCGCACCTCGGGGACACGTCGTCCGGTGCCTCGCCCCGGAGCGCCGTCGGACAGGTGGTGCGCGAACCGTCCGTCCATAGCCTGGCCTGGCACAGCGTCGGTGCCGTGTCCCGACGTCGACTTCCCGGATGTCGCCGGCGTCGCGCGGGCCAGCAGTGCGCGGTCCCGTTCGGCGGCCGCCGCCGGATCGGTCACGCAGATGATCCGGCCCAGCTGGGTGGACATCTCGAYGGTCTGCCGGGCCTGCGGCGCGCGCTCCGCCTCGTAACTGTCCATCAGGTTCTCGTCCGCGCAGCCCGCCAGGATCAGGTCGAGTTTCCATGCGAGATTGGCCGCGTCACCGATGCCCGAGCACATGCCCTGCCCTGCGAACGGCGGCATCTGGTGGGCGGCGTCGCCGGCGAGCAGGACGCGCCCGCGACGCCAGCGGTTCGCGACACGCGCCGCAAACGTGTACACGGCATGCCGCACGAGCGTGGCGTTGGCAGGCGTGACACCGAAGAGGGACAGCAGGTCCCACGCCTTCGCCACCCCGGCGAACTCCTCGGCGGACTCGCCGGCCAGCCGCATGAACTCCCAGCGCCTGCGGCCAGGGCCCGCCGAGACGGCGACGCGCGGCCGGGCTGGATCGGCGTACTGGACGTTGCACGCGGGGAACTCCTCCGGATGGTGCGGTACGACGTCGCAGGCCATCCAGTCGTGCGAGAAGCCGTAGTCGGTCAGCGACGCGCCCATGGCCGTACGGACGAAGCTGCCGGCACCGTCGCACCCCACGACCCAGCGCGCCCGAACCGTACGGCCGGCACCGGACCCGGTGTCCCGCAGCCCTACTTCGACGTGGGACGCGCGCGCCACGAGCCGGAGGGCCTCCTGTCCCCGCAGCACTCGCAAGGAGGCACACCGCTCCCCGTGTTCGRTCAACGCCGCCTCCAGCCGCGGCTGGTACATCGATGTCGAGTCCGGCCAGCGATGCTCGTCTCCGGGGCTTAGGCCGATGCGCAGGAGTGTCCGACCGGYGCCGTTCACAACCATGTAGTCCGGTGACGGCTCTCCGATGGCACCGAGTTCCGCGCGCAGTCCGGCCGCTGCCAGAACGCGGGCCGCCTGTGYGTCGAAGGCCACGGCGCGTGGGAGGGGGTAGGGGTGCGGCTGCCTCTCGGTCACCGTGACCCGCCAGCCTCGCCGGGCCAGCAACAGGGACAGAAACTGGCCGACGGGCCCGTAGCCGACCACGAGCACGTGGCAGTCGTCGGCGGATCCGCCGGACTCCATACCTGTTCGGGTGGACGGCAGTGCGCCGTTCATCTATCGGTCCTCCGTATCTGGCCCACGATCGCACACCGAAGGCAGGCCAGATTCATGCTAACTACCTGGACTTCTCTCTGCCCTTTTCTGCGACACGACAAGTGATCGGCGTAAGGTCAGGAGYGACAAATGTCAGCACCCCATACGGCTGCGGTTGCGTTCCGTACCGATCAGACCGCAGAATCACATTGTCGGCCTACAGGCTGACGCAATCCATGATGAAGGAGAGAACAATGAGCGCTCTCGCCAGCGAGAAGCCCATGGACGACAAGCTGTTCGCCGGCTTCGACATCGAGGAGCTGGAGGTGCTGGAGGTCTCCGACAGCGTCGCGCTACCGGAGATGGGTGCGTCGTCTGGCTCAGGCATACTCTGCTGCTCCTCGTCGTCGTCGTCGTCATCCTCCTGCTGCTGACCTCAGTAGTGAGCGGTGCGCCTGTCCGGACCATCTGCCCGGACAGGCGCACCGTCGTCAAGACCCGGACGGGTGGAACCATGACCAGTTACACCGGCGCCTTCTCTTTGGAAATCCCGGATTTATGGAAAAACCATGAGAACTGCGCTTTCCRTATTCTTTACGGACTGGTCCAGAGGCCGAACTCGCTCGTGGTGCGCTGGCGTGACAGAGAAATCACGGCCGAGCTTCTCGCCGAGCTGATCCTGAATGCTGCAGAAACCTTCCTGCAATGCGGTGCCGGCCCACGCGAAGCCATTGCCGTCCTTGCATCGTCCAATCATCCGGCGATGCTCGTCTGCCGATATGCGGCACACCTCATCGGGGCATCCGTCGTCTACGTCCGGGCCGCCAACCCCCGCACCGACGCCGAAATGCTGTCGCGCCAGGTGCAGTCCCGGATCCTCGAGGAGGTCGGGGCCCGCGTCCTGGTCGTCGACGCATCACACATCGACCGGGGACGAGCTCTCGTGGCGTCCGCCACGACGCTGCTCACCCTCGTGACGGAAACGTACCCCGCGGTGCCGCTCGACACAGGTCGTACGCCCCGGCTGCCTGATCTTCCCCCGTACGACGGCGACGCGCGTGCTCTGGTCACGTTCACCAGCGGAAGCACGGGACAACCCAAGAGCTTGTCTCAGTCGTACCGCACCTGGAACGCGACCGTCCGCGGGTTCTCCGGCCGGACCGATACCCACCTACCGTCGCGGATCCTGGCCGTGACGCCGGTCAGCCACACTGTCGGCTTCATGGTCGACTCCGTCCTCGCCGCCGGTGGCAGCGCGGTCCTGCATGAAGGCTTTGACGCCGGCACCGTGCTCAGCGATGTCGCCAGGCACCGGATCACCGATACCTATCTGGCCGTTCCGCACCTGTACCGCCTGGTTGAGCATGAGGACCTTCCCCGCACCGATGTGTCGTCCCTGCGTCGGCTCATCTACAGCGGCACCCCGGCCGCGCCACGTCGGATCGCGCAGGCGGTCCCCTGCTTCCGCGACGCCATCGTCCAGCTCTACGGCACGACGGAAGCGGGCGGCATCTCCAGCCTCACGCCGCTGGACCACCAGGAGCCCGAACTCCTGCCGACGGTCGGGCGGCCCTTCCCCTGGGTGCAGGTCCGCATGTGTGACCCGGACACCGGCGCTGAGGTGGAGCGAGGCCACGTGGGGGAGGTGTGGACGTACTCGACAACAGTGATGGACGGCTACCTGGAGACCGGCGTCCCCACGCACAGCACTCTGCGAGACGGCTGGCTGCGCACGGGTGACCTCGGCTACTGGGACCAGTACGGCTATCTGCGGCTGGTCGGCCGGGTCGGCCAGGTGATCAAGGCCGGCGGACAGAAGGTTTACCCGACGGCCGTCGAGTCGGCGCTCCAGGAGCATCCCGACGTGYGGCATGCCGTTGTCTTCGGCGTCCACGACCGGGACCGGATCGAGCACGTGCACGCCGCAGTCGTCCTGGCACCCGGTTCCTCGGTCACAGACGAGGAGCTGAGTCGCCATGTGGCCGCCACGCTCGACTCGGCCCATGCACCTGCGCACTTCAGCCGATGGGCCGAGATCCCGCTCACCGCGTACGGGAAACCGGACCGAGCGTCACTGCGTTCCCGAGCGGAGCGGGAAGCGCTGGGCGGCGGGACAGTGCAGAGAGGAAGGGCACTGTGACAGAACAGCACTTCGCCCGTGCGCTGAGGATGGCCCGGCTCCACCGCTGGCACCCCGCCAGRCTGGCGATCACACCGCTCGACCACTCGATCAGCGACGGACCCGTGGTGCCGCGCGGCACCACCATCGACGGCCTCGCAGGTCAGCTGGTGGAGGCCGGCGTGGACGCCATCGTCGTCCACAAGGGCAGCCTCCGGCACCTTCGTCCCGCCCGTCTCACCGRCATGTCGGTGATCGTCCATCTCAACGCAAGCACCGCTCACGCACCCGATCCGGATGCCAAGTACCTGGTCACCGGAGTGGAGGAAGCGCTCAGGCYGGGTGCGGACGCAGTCAGTCTGCACGTCAACCTCGGCTCCCTCGACGAACGCCAGCAGATCGGGGACCTCGGCCGGGTCGCGGAGCGCTGCGAGCAGTGGAACCTGCCGCTGCTCGCGATGATGTACCCGCGCGGGCCGCGGATCAGCGACCCGCATGATCCGGAGCTGATCGCGCACGCGGTCACACTCGCCGTGGACCTGGGCGCGGACCTGGTCAAGGCCCCCTTCCCCGGGTCCGTCCCGGCCCTGCGCGACCTGACGGACGCCTGCCCCGTCCCCCTGCTGTGCGCCGGCGGACCCCGCCGCAGTGAGGACGACGTTCTGGCGTACGTACGCGACGTGCTGCACGGCGGGGCCGCCGGCGTGGCCATGGGCCGCAGCATCTTCCAGGCCGACGACCCGCGGCGGATGGCTGCGGCGGTGGCCCAACTGGTCCATGCGGAATCCGAGCCTCGTCTCGAACCGACTGCAGAAGGGCAGCGAAGTGAACGCAAGGAAGCTGTGCTGGCTTGACATCCGCGAGGCCGGCGAAGCCCGGGCCGCAGTCCTCGATGAGGCTGTGCACCAGCGGATCGACGGCATCGTGAGCGACGATCCGGCGGACCTCGGCGGGCTGCCGCCCACGGTCCGCAAGATACTTCTCTATGACGGCCCCACAGCCGAAGCACCAGAGACTCCTAACCTGCCAGGCGTCCTGCTCGCCGCGAAGCTCGCAGGCCACGGGCACGTCATCGTGGACGGCACGGTCATCGAGACCGACCGCCTCCGTACGCCCGGCCCGACGACAGGCGTCGACCTGTGGTGGTCGGGGAAGCACCACCACCACGGCGGCAACATTCAGGTGGTCTCCGCCCCGGACGACGGCTGRCCGCTGTGGACCTCCGACGTCCGCCCCGGCCGTGAACACGACTCCACCGCCCTGCGCGCCTCCGGCGCCCTACCGGTCCCGGCGGACTGGACCACCGACGGCGGTGAGATCCTCACCGACCTCGGCTACGAAGGGCTACGAGACCAGGTCACCATCCCTGCCAAGCGAGCCAAGGGCGGCGGGCTCACCCTCGACCAGCAGAACCACAACAGGACCCACAACCCGCTACGCGCCGTCGGCGAACGCGCGAACGCCCTGCTCAAGGTCACCTTTCGCGCGCTGCGGAACGTCACCCTCGACCCCTGGAAGATCGGCCAGATCACGAAGGCCGCCCTCGTCATCCTCCACACCGAACACGGCCGCACCACCTGACAGCCACCACACAAACATCCCACCGCTGCTACACAGCGCAACAGGCGGTTACCGGGAAAGGCTCACTGAGGCGCTTTGCGCCGGTCATCGTCGAGACAAGCGAGGTCGACAGGATGTACCRCAGGCTGTAGATCGCTCCCTTCGCCTTACGTGGGTCGGGAATTTCGCCGAGCATCGCGAGCAGGCTGGAGATGTCGAGCTGCTCGCAATCGACAGGCTCGTTGGACATGCAGGGGTYAGGCTGGCATGATGTCACGTGGTGGCCTTCTGTCTTGGGGGTTTGTTTGGTGGTACTTACATTGTCCCAAGCGGAAGGCCACTTCTTTCTCAACGGGGAGCCTGCATCCCGTCAAGCATTTCCAGATAATCGCGTGCCCAGTGACGCCAAATGCGCCGTCGAATCACGGTCGGCGCCAGGTCAAGTTGCTATGGCACGAATCCACGACGAGCTTTAGCGACAATCAATCGCCCATCGGATGCCCAGAAGTGATCACCAGGCAGGCTACCAACAGCTACCAACTATGACGCTGCGCTACCTCGCCGGAGCCCTGGGGTTATGCCGAGATCAGGTAGCCGTTCACCGCCCTGACCAGGCAAATCACAGCCAGAGCCGGCATAACCCGGACCTCGGCATAAGCGGACGACTTCGTCGTCATGGTCCACGGCACCCGGGAACACGTCGACGCCCTGCACGGCCAGGTGAGCAGAGTCCTGGCGGGAATGGGGCTCGCCCTGTCCCCKGCCAAGACCCGGATCGTCCACCTCGCGGACGGGTTCGACTTCCTCGGCTTCCGCATCGTCYGGAAGCGGAAGCGAGGAACGGACAACTGGCACGTCTACCCCTTCATCGCCGACGAACCTGTCGCGTCGCTGAAACGGAAGATCAGATCACTGACCCGGAAGTTGTCGCATCTCGACTACAGAATCGCACTGATCCGGATCAACCAGATCCCGCGCGGGTGGGCCGCTTACTTCCAGCACGCGGTCGCCAAGCACACCCTGGCCCGTCTGCACACCTTCGTCTGGTGGCGGATGATCCGCTGGGTGATGCACCGGCACCGCCGGAGCTGGACGGCCATCCGGCGATGGCTCCGGACTCCGCACGGAGGACGGAAAGACATCGAACTGGACGGGATGACGCTGTTCCACCTCGGCCAGGTGCCGATCACCCGCTACCGATACCGAGGCGGCAACATCCCCACCCCCTGGCCGGATGCCCTGACAGGCCCAACCCCGACGGCATGATCGAGTGGAGAGCCCGGTGCCCGGAGACGGGCACGCCGGGTTCGGCGGGCGGACCGGGGAAACCCACCGGGAGCAACCCCGGCAGGGCGCCCCGGTCCGACCCAACAACCTCGCCGAGGCCGTCCGCCAGAAGGTCGCCGCGCACAGCACCTGCCGGGCCAAGGCCGCACCACCGCCGATCCGCGAGGGCGCCCGGGCGATAACCACCCGCGAACGCTGGGCGCAGGTCCACAACCTGCTCGACAAGGGCGTCGGCCTGCTGGAGTGCTCCCGCCGCCTCGGCCTCACCCTGAACACGGTCACACGCTACGCGCGGATCAGTGAGCCCGAGCGTCTCATCCGGGCACCGCAGTACCGTCCTACCCTCGTCGACCCCTAGCGCGACCACCTACGCCAGCGGCGTGAGCAGGACCCAGCAGTCCCCGTTCTCCGCCTGTTCGCCGAGATCAAGGATCTCGGCTACACCGGTAACCTCAACCTGCTCTACCGGTACATCACCCAAGGCCGGGTCGAGTCGGACCGGCCGGCGATCTCGCCACGACGCCTTACCCGCCACCTGCTCACCGCCCCCGACCAGCTCAAAGACCACCAGCGGGAGCTGCTCGACACCCTCATGGCCGCCTGCCCGGAAATGACCGCACTCGCTGGGCTCGTACGGTCCTTCGCGGCCATGCTCACCCCCGCCGACGGCAACGCCGAACGGCTGACCGCCTGGATCAGCCAGGCACGGACTGAAGACCTGCCCCACCTGCACGCCTTCACCCGCGGACTCGAGCTGGACCGCGACGCCGTCAACGCCGCCCTGACCTGCGCCTACCACAACGGCGGGACCGAAGGCGTCAACAMCAAAACCAAACTGATCAAGCGTCAGATGTACGGACGAGCAGGGTTCGCGCTCCTCCGACATCGGATCTTGCTCGGCTAACGTTGCCCTCCGTCACCACCGAATCTGCGACAGAGCCGAGAACTTGACAGCACCGTCGACCGCGATCCCCGGCCTCGGCCACCGACAGCCCTCACCCGTCGGGTCGCCGGGGCCCTCGGCGGCGACCCAGGCCGCGACCCCGGCCAGGCCGCTCTCCCCACACAGCACCGCCGCGCACAGCGACAGCACCACCGGCAGCCGGTGACGTACCCCGCGCGGGTCCCGCGGGTCCGGGATCTGCTCGAAACATTCCGCCACCGGCCCGCCCGCCGTGGCCAGCACCGCCAGCGCCTCCTGCGCTTCCCCGGCCGGGTGGGACACCTCTGCTGGCTTGCGAGACTGGACGGGCAACGGGGCCTCCCGGGGGTGAGATCTAGGCAATCCCGTCCCTACCGGGCCCCGTTGCCTCCATCCCCGGGAACACGCCCACAGGCCGCCCAGCGCCTCACCCCGGGACACCCAACCCCACCACGATCACCATCAGCCACCGGGGCGGCGTCACCTAGGGCCTGTTCTGGGTTCGGATCATGGGGTCGGGAGGCTGCGTAGCCAGAGGATGGATCCGCGTAGGTGGAGTCCCGCGGCGTAGCTTTCGGG
>NZ_MAQZ01000109.1:0-20982 GCF_001756285.1 Frankia sp. CgMI4 | reverse complement strand
ACCCGCCCCTGCACCGCCGACCTCGCCGTCAAGCTCCGCCGCGTCCTGATCACCACCCAATATCAGCCCACACGGCCCGCGAACCCGACCGACGCGGAAATCCACACCCTCCGCCTCGCCTGGGCCACCACCGACAGCGCCCTCGCGGCCTGACCAGCCCCCATCCCGGCCCCACAGCCCGGGAACCAGACAAAACAGACATCGACCCGAGACCGCAAACCAGCTCAAACACCCCACCACGAACCAGCACACCAAACACGCACAGAACACGTCTCACGCGACGTCAACCATAAAATTGGAGATCAAGAAAACCGCGAAAGTCGAGAGGTAACTCGTTCGGGCATGGCACTCCCCTGATCATGGGGTTCATGCGCCAGCCTGACCGCTGTMCGAGACGCCATCCCTGCCGCGACATCATTTTCGATCGATCGACAGCGTTCTTGACCAGCCCGTGACCACGGCTGACAGTGAGGATGTACGTGAGCCCCGCACCGGTCGGCCTAATAGGACTTTGTTAGGTTGTTGATCGTGTGGTTGTGGGGTGGGGATCCGGGTCTGGTTGGCTGCTTGCTGTGACGCCGGAGGAGATGGCGGTGGTGCGTCCGGTCGTGGAGGAGTTCGCGGCGCGGATGTTCGTGGATCTGCCGCGTAGGGATCAGCGGGCCAAGGGTGAGCTGTATCTGCGGGGGCTGCTGTTGGACGGGAAGCGCAAGAGCGTGCAGCCGATGGCGGAGCGCCTCGGGGTGGATCATCAGCAGTTGCAGCAGTTCCTGCGGAACTCGACGTGGGACTACGCCGAGGTTCGCGCCCGGCTGGCCGGCTGGGCGGTCGGGTTCGTCCGCCCGGAGGCGCTGGTCATCGATGACACGGGCTTCGTGAAGGACGGGGCGGCGTCGCCTGGGGTGGCCCGGATGTACTCGGGGACGTTGGGCAAGGTCGGGAACTGTCAGATCGGGGTGTCCGTGCACGCGGCGACGGACTGGGCGTCGGCGGCGCTGGACTGGCGGCTGTTCCTGCCTGCCAGCTGGGACGACACCGGCCTCGACGACCCGGAYGAGGCCGCGGTGGTGCGTGCCCGCCGCGAGAAGGCAGGTGTTCCCGACGGTGCGCGGCATCGGGAGAAGTGGCGTCTGGCGCTGGACATGCTCGACGAGATCGCCGGCTGGGGTGTGCCCGCCCGGCCGGTACTCGCCGACGCCGGCTACGGCGACTGCGCGCAGTTCCGCCAGGGCCTGACCGACCGCGGCCTGGTCTACACGGTCGGGGTCACCCCGACCGCCACCGCCCACCCGGGGGCCGCCGAACCCGTGACCGCGCCGTACACGGGCAGCGGTCGCCCGCCGCTGCCTGCCTACCCGGACCCGCCGGCGACCTTGAAAGCCCTGGTCCTGGCCGCCGRCCGCGGTGCGCTGCGGTGGGTGACCTGGCGGYGCGGCACCCACAAGACCCCCGGCAACACGGCCGCGCTGATGCGCTCCAGGTTCCTGGCCCTGCGGGTCCGCCCCGCCGCCAAAGCCCTGACCCGAGACGATGACCGCAGCCTGCCCGCCTGCTGGCTGCTCGCCGAATGGCCCCCTGGCAAGAACGAACCCACCGACTACTGGCTGTCCACCCTGCCCCCGGACAYCCCCCTGCGCCGACTCGTCCGGCTCGCGAAGCTGCGCTGGCGCGTCGAGCACGACTACCGCGAACTCAAAGACGGCCTCGGCCTGGACCACTACGAAGGCCGATCCTTCGACGGCTGGCACCGCCACGTCACCCTCACCTGCCTCGCCCAAGCCCTCTGCACCCAGCTGCGCCGCACCCCAAAAGCCCCTGCGCCGGCCTGACCCTCTACGGAGTCCTCCGCATGCTCCAGACCCTGCTCGCCGTCTGGACCGGCGCCTGCCACACCTGCCACCGCCCCTACGAACCGCTACCAGCCAAGCCAGCCAGAGTCACCTAACAAAGTCCTACTACAGCCCGTGTAGGAATCGCTTGGAGATGGCCACTCCGAGCTGCCAAGTCACGGTAGTTGGCCAGCGCAGGTGCACCGGCAGCCATCGCTGTTGGCCAGCGCTGTAGGGGCCAGCGCGATGCACAGCGAGGCTCTGACCAGCGGATTGGCCAAGTAGGTCGAACTCTGGCCACGCAGTGGCCAAATAACCCGGCGAGTGGCCATCCCCGCCCTGAGCTTGGCCCCCTACGGCGGACACCTGCGGTGTGGGGTCAGCGATCGTCGTCTGGGGACGATCGGGGCAGGTGTKCGGCTTCGTAGTCGATGGGGCTGAGCATTCCGAGACTGGAATGCCGGCGTTTCGGATTGTACCAGCATTCTATCCATTCGAAGATGGCGTTGGCAAGTTCGTCGYGGTTCTCCCAGGTGTGTCGGTCGAGTACCTCGAGTTGTAGGGTGCCCCAGAAGGACTCCATCATCGAGTTGTCGTAGCAGTCGCCGACCGTGCCCATCGACGGGAGTAGTCCGGCGATGCGCAGCCGGTTTCCGAACGCCCACGATGTATATTGCGTTCCGTGGTCGCTGTGCAGGATTGTCTGTTTCTCTGGTGGCCGTCGGCGAAGGATCGCCATGCCGAGGGCATCGAGGACGAGTTCGGTGCGGATGTGGTGCGCGATTGACCAGCCGATGATGCGCCTCGAATAGGCGTCCATCACGGCCGCGCAGTAGAGTTTCCCGTCTCCGGTGGGGTGTTCGGTGATGTCGGTCAGCCAGAGCCGGTCTGGGGCGTCGACGGCGAACTGCCGGTTGACCAGGTCCTCGGCGGTCGCCTCGGCGACAGGACCGCGGCGGGCTCGGCGCCGGTAGACGCCCTGCAGGCCGGCCTCTCGCATCAGCCTCGCGACCCGTTTGTGGTTGACCGGCACGCCCAGGCCGAGGGCGAGTTCGGCGTGGACCCGCGGCCAGCCGTAGGTCCCCCGCGACTCGAGATGAATGCGTTCGATCTGTTTCGCGAGCAGGGTGTTCTCCTGTTCCCGTAACGACGGTGGCCGGCCGATCCAGTCGTAATATCCCGACCGGGACACGCCCAGTACTCGGCAGGCCACCGCGACATCCACATCCAGTTCCGGGTCGTCGGCGAGCTCACGGACCAGCCGGTAGATCAGTTTGGGAGGATGTTCTCCCGGGCGAAGTAGGCGGCCGCGCGCTTGAGAATCTCGTTTTCCATCTCCAGGCGCTTCTTGTCTCGGCGCAACTGGGCCAGCTCACGCTTCTCCACGCTCGTCAGGCGGTTCTCGCCGCCGTTGTCGTCCGCGTCGGCCTGGGCGATCCAGTTACGCAGACACGACTCACTGATCGTCAGCTGCTTCGCGAGCGCCGCGATCGGCGTGTCGCCACGGCGGGCGAGTTCGACCGCACGCCGGCGGAACTCGGGCGGGTGTGGAGCGGGCATGGTCGACATCCTCCCTGGTGGCCGGGGGCCACCTCAGGTGAGGTGTCCGTGCTCGGGGGCCAAGCTCACCCGATCCCTACAGCCCGTCGGACCCCCCACCGGACCCCCCACCGGACCCCCCACCGGCACGCCCGTAAAGGCGGGTGGGCGGACAGATCGCCGTTGGCGCAGGTCAGACGAGGCGTGCCACCCACCCAAGCACTCCGCGACTTAATAGCGAGGCAACGAGCTGACAGTCGATGCGGGATCGGCGTGCTGGCGCTGTGCGGTCCCGGATGGGTCTGGTCTCGGGGTTCGCGGCGTGCTCCTTTCGATCCGTGTTTAGCTCTGTCTGGCGCTTTTCTGTTCTTGGCTTTTGCTTTGCTTTTCGCTCCTCCCCCTTTCTCTTTCGACTCCCGATTGCCGCACTCGCGCTCCCGAATGTCGTTTCCATCATTGCGTCATCACTCAAAGAATCATGAATTGGTGGACGATTGGGGGTTGTGTTCGGGCGCGCATAGACGGAGAATTAGATATCGGCACCGGGAGCGGGACGACACCCCCGGGAGTTCCCCCAAAGTAGAGGAGAGACCTCGTGACCAATGGCGCCTTTTCTTCGGACACGCCGTCCGCTCTTCCGGGCGCGAGAGTCCAGCCGGAAGACATGGCGAGAGTGACGGCGGACGACTGGCGCGCGATTCAGACCAAGGCGCGCAAGTTCTGCCGCGTCTTGGACGCCGTCCACTCACGTAAGCGGATGGACGGAAACGCGACCATCACCGGCCGTGGGTACGGCACAGCGGACGCGAGCGACGACATCACACAGGATGCCGTGTTGCTGTTCGCCCAACTGCTTGGGAAGATCATCCGGAAGTTTGAGCCTGTGACCTACTCCGTGGCCACGCGGGAACCGGACTCGTGGCTCTACGTCACGAGGCAAGGCGGGACCTTCCTTGCCACCCGTGACAGCATCCAGTACACCGCCATGCGGGACGCTGCCCGACGCAACGGATACCAGATCGACAAGAAGCCTGACGAGATCGACGCGACCCCCGGGGCACAGCAGATGAAGGCCGTCGCCCGTATGGAGTTCGTAGCCGTCGCGACGCACCTTGCCGCCAACAGTGAGGCCATCTGGGGACTCGCGTTCGGTGACGGCAGGGAATTCCCGGTTCTCGCGGACGTGCTCAACGAAGGAAACAAGGCCGATGACATCGGACGCGCGGGCATCCTTTCCAAGGTGGCACAGAAGCGCCACGGGGGCGCCTACGGTTCCCGCCGCGCCGTGATCCGTACCCGTGACGCTGCCTTGGCGGAGTTCCGGGAGCTGTCGGAACGGGCCGACGCCGTACGGGAAATGTTCACCTACCGCGCCACGCGGGACGGCAAGGAAGACTGACGCTCCATCTGTCCCCACGGAGAGGGCACCGGGAGAACCTCCCGGTGCCCTCTCCGCATTTCTGAGCAACTTTCCCGGCTGGACGGTCGGGACGCCTCCGGGCGCGTAACAAGGTAGAGGGTGGAAACGCCCGAGCCTGCCTGGTGAGCGTGTTCTCGGCCGTTCTAACGAGGGGTGGGTCTGTGTATGACATTCTCGCCGATCGTGAGCGTGCGCTAGCGATCGTCCAGCGGCGCGGTCTGGATCACTTCCTGATGCTGCTGGATCGTCTAGCGTCGATCTACCACGGCTGTGACTGCGAGATCTACAAGTTCAGTCTGGAATGGATGGACGAACCGTGTCTACTCAAGGCGCGAGGAGTTCGCGGCGACCTGTGGATCTGGTGGCGTTAGCCGCCTACACGGCCGGAAATTCAAAGCCTGTCGACCGTCATGTGGAGGGAGGGTCTGTGACCTGTGAGGTTCTGTCGGATGAGTTCGTGCGCCGCTTTGAGCGGGGAGTGTGGCGCGAACTGATCGAATCGGCGATGGTCGAATGGTCGCCGGACGAGATCACGAATCTGTACGGCAGTGGTTTCGACGGAACAGAGACCGAGTATCTGCGCGGCGATCCCGCAAGCGAGATCCGTGACTTCMTGGACGGCGCTGCCGCCGAGTTGTCGTCGCTGGTCGAGCGTCTGGGCGATCGGGCTCCGGTGCCCGAGGAGCTGGGCCAGGACTGGGTCCTGTCGCGGCAGCGGCAGGGTACGGGCCTGTGGGATCGCGGCTACGGCCCGGAAGGGGACCATCTGCACGAACAGGCGATCGTCTACGGCGACATCCTCTTGGAGATCTCAGGGGTCGAGGACGACTGCGACGGTTGGGTGGTGCGGGTCCTGTGACCGGCCGGCATCTGCGTGTCCACCATCGCGACTACTACGACCACGAGGTCCACGACGGCGACATCTACCCGCACGGCGAACGGTCCGAGGATCTCGACTGCGAACCCGACGACTTCGACCGCGAGGAYGGGCTCAGCGCCGTGGACCTTGCCGTAGCCAGGCTGAAGGACTTGGCGGTCACAGAACCGTCGGGCGGCCCGGACTTTCCCGGGCCGCACTGCTGGTGGGGCGGCACGGTCACGTTGGACTACTACACCGGTGAGATGCGAGAGACCTCCGCGCATCCCTGTGGGTTCAGCGATGCCGAGTGCCGCGACATCTGGGCGCGGCTGACCGGCGCATAGCCAGCGCGTGCCGCCCGCCCCTTCCCTTTCCTCTGCTGATCTTTCCGAGGTGGTGCCATGCTCGGCGTGCTCGCGGACCCCACGGTTCGGATCGGGGTCTTGATCGACGATGACCACGACTACTACCTGTCCCCAGTCGGCGACCTCGATGTGATCACCGAGGAGCGGGCGCACTTCGCGGACGGCACGTGGTCGRCCTACCTGCTGGTGACGGTTGTTCAGTGCCCGCGCTGCGACCGCCGGTACAGCACGGACGTGCTCGGCGGTGTGGTGGTGGAGACGACCGCGCTGGCCGGGTCGATCGTCTGGGCCGACGACCCGTCCCTGCGGGACAATCCGGCCGACTACCTGACGATGCAGATCCGGGACCTGATCGCCCAAGAGCGCGACGACCCGACCCCGGCCACAGGCTGGCTGCCCCTGCCCGGGGACGTGCCGTGAACCGGGTCGAGTCGCTGCCGCTGRCGAACGGCGCACCAGCCCGCCGGGGGACGGTCGCGTTGCTGGTGTCCCCGCATCGGGAGCCGCTGACCGGTGGCGGCCCGGACGCCGTCCATGTCGAGCTGATCGTCATCCGCTCGGTCACCCGCGACGGACGGGTACGCGCCTACGAGGAGATGTGGCYGGGCGGGCGGCCCGTCCGCGTCGCCACCACCGCCTGGAAGATCACCAGCCTGGTCGACGCGTCGGTGCTCGACCCGGCCCGCGCGGTCGCGATCGCCCGCGCGCACACCTACCCGGGCCACCGTCAGGTCCGCCCGTGGGCGTCGCTCGCCGAGGCCCGCGCGGCGCTGACCCCCGCCCGCACACCCACTCCGTAACCCCCGCCGCGTGCCTGCCGCCGGACGGTGTCCGGCGGCCCGTCGGCATGCCCGCACATCGCTGCCCACCTTCGCCRCTCGATGGAAGGAGCCCGAATGTCGAAGGAAACCCTGGCCTGGCTGAACAGCAACACGCTGATCGGTTTCACCGACAAGCGTGGCCACGCCTGGCACTACCGCGCCGACCAGCAGCAGGGCGAGGCCAACCACTACCCGGGGCCGATCCCGGTCGACGACGTGGAGCGTCGGCTGTTCGGCTGGCAGGCCCTCGAACTGCCGATCTACGTCGAGTCGCCGATCACCGGCGGCCTGGACGTCGTCCCGGACCGCAAGGCCATCGTGCGGTCGGACACCGGCAGCGTGATGGGGCTGTTCAGCGACGGCTACCAGCCGCACCCCTACCAGGAATGGCTGGTCGACAACGTCGGGCAGCTTCTCGATGACGATCTCGCGATCGGTTCGGCCGGGCTGCTGCGCGGCGGAGCGGTCGCCTGGGTGAGTGTCGAGGTGCCCGACACGATCACCACCCCGGAAGGGGTCGCATTCCGTCCGAACCTGCTGGCGACCACGAGCTTCGACGGGTCGCTGTCCACGACCTACAAGCGGATCGTGACCAACGTCGTGTGTGACAACACGATGGCGGCCGGCCTGCGGGAGCAGGGCCAGCAGACCAA
Source organism: Frankia sp. CgMI4 (assembly GCF_001756285.1). Taxonomy (NCBI): domain Bacteria; kingdom Bacillati; phylum Actinomycetota; class Actinomycetes; order Frankiales; family Frankiaceae; genus Frankia; species Frankia sp. CgMI4. Next base: position 13,496 of record NZ_MAQZ01000109.1, on the reverse strand, counting down.
GGTCAAGCACTCCGCCAAGTCACACCTACGGCTCGGGGAGGCCCGGCAGGCACTCGCGATCGTGCACACGATCGCCGACGACTTCGCCGCCGAGGTCGCCGAGCTGTGCGCGCTGGAGGTGTCGGACCGGCAGTGGGCGGCGTTCCTGGACGCCCACGCACCCATGCCGGACGAGAAGGGGCGGGCRCGGACCAGCGCCGAGAAGCACCGCGACACCCTGACCCGGCTGTGGAACCACGACGAGCGGGTCTCCCCGTGGCGCAACACCGGCTGGGGCGTGATCCAGGCGGTCAACACCTACACCCACCACGAGCAGACCGTCCGCGGCGCGTCCCGCGCTGAGCGCAACATGCTGCGGGCCGTGACCGGAGGGGCGGACAGCCTCGACGGCTCCACCCTCGCCACGCTGCGCACCCTGCTGCCGGCCTGACCCGACACCCCACGTCCGCCCCGCCCCGACGGGCCACCCGCCGGGGCGGGGCGGCGCGCTGCCCGCACACAGGAAAGGACCCGGTATCGCGATGTTCGCCGGACTGACCGTCGACGGCACGACCGTGAACAGCCTGGACGAAGACAGCACCATCAAGCTGATCTTCGACGCCGACACCGAGTTCCGCTGTTCCGCCTGCGGGGCGGACCTTGCCGAGACGCCCGGYGGCTTCGACGACGACAACGGCGACAACGAATGCCCCGCCTACCAGTCGGACGAGYCCGACGCGGACGGCACCGGACCGCACACGCCCGAGCGGGTCGCGCTGTCGTGGTGCAACAGCGCCGGCATCCGCACCGACGAGACCGACGACGCGATCACCCTGAGCCTGTCCACCGGCGACCCCTGCGGCGCGTTCACGATCACCATCCGGCGGGTGCCCGACGACGCCGACAGTCCGCTCGCGGGACGGCTGCTGCTGCACCTGCCCTACCCGGACCAGCCGATGCCGCACGACCAGCTACACCCGCTGCACCCCGGCACGTTCGTCATCGGCCGGCCCGCCCCAGCCACGCGAGCCCACCTGACCGCCGCCTGAGCACCCGTCTCCCGACAGCGGGCACCGTGCGCCCGGCTGCCCACCCGTGGCGGCGGGAGACCCCCGGACACACCCCGCCGGCCCGTCGCGCGCCAGCGGTTCGCCTACCCCCTCCACGATCAGGAAGGCACCCGCATGCCCACGACACCRACGCTCGCGGTCGCCACCGACTTCATCCTGTCGCACGCGACCGAGCAGGACCTGACCCGCATCACTGAGACGGYCAAGCAGCGGCGGGCCGCGCTCGCCGCGATCAGGACCGCGTCCCTGACTACGGGCACGCCCGTGCGGATCGCCAACCTCTCGCCCCGTTACCTCAACGGGCTGACCGGCACCCTCGGCGCGATCGACGGCAAGCACGCCACGGTCACCCTCGACGCCGAGTCCACCGACCGGCTGCGCTTCACCCCCAGCAACAAGCGCTTCCCCGTCCCGTTCGACACGGCCAGTTACGACCTGCGCGGCGTACCGCTGAGCTGCTGCCTGCCCACCTGACAGCCCGCACCACACCGGGCCGGGCACGGGCGGCGCTCCCGTGCCCGGCCCGGAAGCGGGACCCGTGGCCGTACCCGGCCCCCGTTCGGTCCTGGGAGGGACACGATCATGACTGCTGCCCGCACCATGCGCGTCACCATCAGCGGCGTCTACTCGGAGTACGAGGTACCGGCCAACGACGACCGTTGGAACGGCTTCGCCGTTCCCGGCTTCACCCTTGACCAGGTCCGCCAGTTGGCGGCCGAGACCGACGCGCTGGGCGCGACCGTGGACGCCGACGAGATCGACACGATCACCATCGGCGACGACGGCATCGTCTCGGTCCACAGCGGCCATTGGAACTGCACAACCATCGTCGTCCCCGACCCGGACGGCCTCTACTACGTCGGCGGCTACGAGTGGGCCTGGGAGATCGTCGGCAACTGAGCGACGTTGCGCTATCCGCATCACGATCACGTCGCCCGCGAAGGCGGACCATGCCCGTCACGCCGCCATCTGTGGCACGCCGTGCGCCTGCGAGGAAGGAGAAATGATCATGGGGTTTGACCCGTATGACCCGCTGCACCGGGCGGCCCTGCACGAGGCGTCGGTGGACACGTGGGCTCGGTGCGGCGACGAGTTCTGGATCAAGACGTCGGAGGGCTGGAAGCTGCCCGGGTGGCGGGGCCGCGCGATCAGCACGGACGAGTTGCCCGCAGGCACCACCATCACCACCAAGATCACCATTCCGATGGTGTGGCTGACCGACGACCAGCTACGGCGGTTTGGCGCCACCGACGAGCAGATCGCGAGGCTCCGGAGGAATTGGGACCGGCGCTGACCGCTCCCCAACCCGAGCGGGGTTGACCAGACCCCTCCAGACCGGCACGGCGGGAGCCTCGCCGCACGGGCCGCCCTCACCGACCGATCGGCTACCGACGCGCGGGTCCCGGGCGCGTCCCGCCGGCCCTCGCCTCCTGTCGCGATCCCCGCTTCCGCAAGCCATGGAGGTGACGCATGCCATCCGACACCCAGTACCTGGTGCACGTACGGCTGACCCGCCGCGACCACCGCGGCGATGTCCTTGAACTGACCAGCACCGACACCGTGACGTTCGCGGTCACCGCATGGAAGCAGCAGCATCCCGAACTCGCCGTCGGCGCACCGACGGTCATCACGGAGGGCCTCGACGCCTACGCCGAGATCACCGTCGCGACCGCCGAGGCCGCYGGGCAGCTGGCTGGCTTCGTCACCTGGATGACCGAGGCACCGGCGCACGTCCACGACCACGACGACACCACGAGCCTGCCCGCCGCGCTCAGCGCCGACCAGCTCGCCGCCTTGGTCCCGGGCAGCCCGGTCGAGTTCCTGCTGGAAGGGACCTGGTATCCGGGCGAGGTCCGCGCCGCCGACCTCGCCGACGCCCACGGCGACCAGATGCTGATCGTCACCTACACCGGTGAACAGCAGGCCAACCCGAAGTTCCTCAAAGGCAGTATCGACCCGGGCGACGGCTTCCCTGTATACGCGGGGGAGATCCGCCCGCTCGGCGCGGCCGGTCAGACCGTCGCCCCGCCCCGGCCGACTGTCCACGTGGTGCGTGACGCGCTCGTGCGCGTGTACGGCGCCGCGCCCGACACCAACGACGCTAGCGACATGTATGTGATCGACATCGACGGCGTGAAGATCCTGTTCCGGCTGGTCGCGGCCGATGACGACACCGACGGCGACCCGGCGGAGGCGGAACCGACCGTCTACGTCCACCTCGAAAACGCCGGCCGGCCGAAAGGCACCCACCTCGTGGTCGACGTCAACGGCAACACCAGCGACTACCGCTTCTGATCGTCGTTCGAGGCGTTGCCCCTGCCCGCGATGACAACCCGCGCCGGCCCGCTACAGACGGCCCCAGGTCCGCGACTCCCGCATACCCGCATGCCCTGAGGGAGGTAGATCCCGTGCTGTTCGACCTGTCCGTGCTCCCGACCGTAGAGGACGACGATCTCAGCGCAGCCCTGTCCGCGATCAACGCCGAGTTGCGGCGGCGGATCACCGCTGACGGCGGGTTCGCGTCGAAGGTCCACGAGCTGTACCCGACGGYGGTCGCTGTGCTGTGTGACGTGGTCTGGGACGACTACCCGACCGCGTCCGCGGAAGGCGTGCTCCTCGCCGACGACACCGTCATCTCGATGGACCCGCGGACCGCCCCGGATCTGTGGGGAGAGATCTGCGACGAGGTCACGGACCTCGCCGCTGTCGACGGCGCGATCGGCGAGGACGTCACCCACGGCCACCTGATCCGCCTCGACCCCCCGCCCATCGGCGACGACCCGTCCCGGGCCTGATCCGATGGGCCGCACAGCAGGCCGTCGGACATCTCGGACGGCGGCCGACCTCGACGCTCTCCGGCGTCGGCCGGTCAACCCGGGCGGCCCGCCGACCGACGACGATCGTCTCGACGCCCGCGCGCTGCTTGCCGCTCTGACCGGCGGTGACGGCGGCCGGCATACGGCGCTGCGTGCCGCCTACCTCGGTGACCACACCGCGCCCAGCTACGACCCCGACCGGGTCGTACGCATCCTGACCGCGTTGCGCGACCAGCTCGCCGACGAGATCGAGACCTGGACGTACCACCGGATCTCCCGTGCCCGTGCCGAGGAGATCCGGCGGCACCACCTCGAACGCGACGACTGCTCCGGCTGCGTCGACCCCTGCGCGTTCTGCGTCACCTGGGCCGACGCGCTCGGCCTGGAACGGGTCGCCGACGCCGGTCGGCACGTCTGGCGGCCCCGCCCCCGCGCGGAGGCACGGCCGCGCCCGGCGGCCCGCCGTCGCCGCGCGGGCCGGGTCGCGGAACCCTCATCCGAACGGAGCGACGGTGATGGCTCCTGAGTTTGCCCTGCCCTTGACCTTTGTCGGTTGCCCGGTGGTAGCCGGTATCTACGTGCCCCGTGCGGGCCACTACGTGCCGCTGTGGGCTGTTGTCGCGGTAAGCGCCGAGCCCGGCGAGTTCCACGTCGGTCTTGTGCGCGACGACCAGAACAGTATCCAAAGCTGGTACGACATTCCCGGCCTGACCGAGGCGCTTGACTGGATGCGCGTCAAGGCCGATTTCTGGGCGGACTCCCGCGACTACTAGCCGAACCGTCGTCCGGCATTTTTTCTCTGGGTCTTCGTCCGTGACGGAAAGGAGCGGCAGTGAATTCTGCCTCCGAGTTTTCCGAGCTGATGAACGCGCTGCCGATCGACCGGCGCCGCAACCTGCCTATTCCGGCTGTCACCGCGCGCCACCCGGACGGGGAGCCGGACTTCTCGACCGTCGATGGCCGGGAGGCTTTCCGTCTTGCCTCCGAGGGGCGGTGCGGTATCTGCGCCCGGCCGTTCGACGGGGAGGTCGCTTTTCTCGGCAGCCCGGGAGCCCTCGCCGCCAGGGCCTACCACGACCCGCCGATGCACGAGTCCTGTGCCGAGGCGTCCACCCGGCTCTGTCCTCACATAGCCCGCCGCGACATGCGCCGACTGACAGATCGGCGTTCCACCGGCGAGCTTCCTGCCGGCAGTTCCCCGGAGAAGCCGGACCGGTGGGTGATGTGGATCTGCCGGGGATTCGGTGGGGCTGTCGTGAACGCCATTCCGGTGTTTCTTCCCGCACCTTACACGCGGCTGCGGACCTTTACCTACACCGCCGACGGCCAGATCCGCGAAACGTTCGACACGACACCCGGCGGCACCGGCTGACCCGGCGGCGCTGCCTACCCGTTCCTGGAAAGGGGAGATCACGATGAGGATGCGGCGCAGCCGCAACGGCCACCGGCTTCCCCGGGAACGAGTCCTGCGGATACGCCGGTGTGCCCCGCCGGACACGCGGTCGCTGCGTGAGCGGGCGCGTGATGTGTTCCTCGACGCCCGTGACGCGTTGCGGATGGTCCTGGAAGACGACATCGAGGCCGAGACGCGGACCGAGTGCCCGGCAGCCAGCGAGCTTGAGGTCGAGGTCTACACCGATGAACTCGGCGAGGCCCGTGCCCGGCTGATCACCGTCCTCACCGACGACGGCACCGCTGATGACGCTCGCGACGTGCTCGCCGAGTCACTCGCCGACCTGCTCGACGAGTGGGCGACCACCGCCAACGCCGACAGCACCGAGATCGTGTTCCGCCAGCTACCCGAGCACCACTGATCTCTGTTCCGCCGCGCGCCATCACGCCGCTCTCGCACGTCTGCCCGACGTGCACCAGCCGGCCCGCCCGCCGCCGATGCGCGCCGGCCGATGACCGGCCGATCCCCGATCCCACGCGGAAGATCATCATGACTGTCACCGCACCGCCCGCCACCATCGCGGGGGCGACCGCCGTCGTCCCCTACCGGGACCTGCTCGCCGCGCTGACCACGGTCGGCACCGTCCTTGACCGCAAGAGCCGGCCACCGTGGAATGCCGCTCTGATCACCGCCGATCTCGACGGGAGGCTGACCGTCACCGGCGCTAGCCCCGCCGCGACGGTCTCGGTGCGCCTGCCCGGCGCGGCACGGTCCGCCGGCCAGTTCCTGGTCGATGGCTGGGCGCTAACGCAGATGTGCAAGGCGTTGGTCCGGGGCGAGCATCGCCGCGACACCGACGAGCTGCCTGTCCTGCTCGACGGGTCCTTCCCACMCGCCCCGACCGTCACGATCGGCGACTACACGGTGCCGCTGACCGGCCTACCCGTGGAGGATCATCCCGGCGCCTGCCGGCCCGCGCCGACGATCGCCACCGTCGACCGGGCCGCGTGGCGCGCCGCGGTGGACCGTGTCCTGCCCGCGGTCGGCCGGGACGACACCCTGCGGGTCCTCACCGGGCTGTACGTGTCGTTCGCGCCTGGACTGGCGACTGTGGCCGGGACCGACCGGTACCGCCTGGCCGTCGATGTCCTGCCCGCGACCGTCACCGGGCCGGCTGTGCAGGAACTGCTGCTTCCCGCGAAGATCCTCGCCGCGTGCGCCGAGACGTGGACGGGGCCGTCGGTGACGATCGGGCGCCGTCGTGCCGAGTCCGTGCACGACGTCGACCGGGTCACGTTCACCTGCGGGCAGACCACTGTGAGCCTGGTCGAGACCGGCGGCGCCTACCCGCCGTGGCGCAGGCTGCTGGGCTCGCTCGACCCCCAGCACACCGCCACCTTCGACCGGGCGACGGTGGCGGCCCACGTGGCACGGGTCCTCGCGATCCTCACCGCCCACCCGACCACCCGCCGCCCCATCATGACCATGACGCTGACGCTCACCCCGGACGGGCTCCGGGTCGCGCCGCTGCTGCCCGAGCACGGCGCGCGGGTCAGCGCCCCGACCCTGCCCGCGACGACCTCGCTCACCGACGGGACCGTCCGCTGGGCGTTCAACGCCGCCTACCTGCGCGCCGCCCTCGCCGCGCTCCCGGGCGACACCGTCCTGTTCAGCGGACAGGCGGACGTCGCCAAGCCCGTACTGCTCACCTCTCCCGAACAGGGGGCGAGCATCCCGCCGTACCGGCACCTGCTCATGCCCATCTGCATCGACTGACCGGCGCTTCCCCACGGACCTCGATGCGCGCCGCCGCACACCTTCTGCGCCTGGAAGGGAGAATCGATGGAAAGTTCGTCGGTGAGCTACGGAACGATCGACATGTACGACGCGCTGCCTCCACATCCCGCCGCGAGCTGGGAACCGGGAAACGTCGGCAGCTTTCCTCTCCGCATCACCGCGCTGCTCGACGAAACCGGCGGAATCCTCGTCCACATCGACCCCGCGGTCACCCTGAACCTCGCCAAGGAGAAACCACCGCTCACGGTGCTGGTCGACGGCGGGAAGCTTTATAGCAGCCCCACCGCGACCGGCGGCGACTGCGCCGATCCCGACCATGGACATCCCGTCCCCTGGCGCACCCGCGAGCGCTGAGCCGAAATCCCTCCTATCCGGCGCATTCCCCGGCTCACGTGGAAAGGAGCGTGACTTCTGATGGTCTACCTGAGTCGCCGTCGCCGTCGGYGGGCTCGCTTCTGGGCGTTTGCGCTGCTGGCGGTGTGGCTCCTGGGGGTCGCCGCCGCGCACGACGTCACCATGCTCGTCGCCTACACGACGGTCACCCTCGCCGCGATCAGCGTCGATCTGACCACACGCCGACGCCGCCGAGCCCGGCGGACACGGCGGGCACGCAGCCGCGCCCACCCGCGTGGGACAGCCACCTGACCGTTTCACCCGGAAGGGCAGACGAGCAGTCCCCGCGTAGTACCGGGTAGTTCCACCCGGCCGTCTGGTCGGGGAGGTGTCAAAGCGCGGCGGCCCGCGCCGGGGCAGTCAGCCAGATACCGACGTCGCCAGAAACGGAGCACGGCTATGTCCGACCGTCGGATCGACATCAATGTCAATATCACCTTGACCGTCTCGGTCGCCGAGCCGGACGACGCGGAGAGCTACTCGTTCGACGACCTGGGCGAAGAGGCGAAGGAACGCGCAATCCGGGACATCACGGAGCGACTGCTCGGACCGTGGTGGGACCAGCATGACAACGATCGGCTACAGGAGACGATCGTCTACACGCTCGCCCAGGAACTCAAAACGCCCGGTTGGGCCGTCTACGGCTGCGGGGACTTCCCTGGTATCAGTGGGGTGGAGTTCACCTCCTGGTCCATAGGAAGCTACGACGACCAGGTCACCCTCAACGGTCGGCTCACTCGTGAGAACGCGCCAGCCCTCCCGTGGACAGAGCACATCTCCGCCGTCCAGCTGGGCGAGCCTGGCCTCGGCCAGATCTACGTGTGGGAGTCCCAGGCCCACGACACCGGCGTCGGCGGAGACGGCATAGCAGCGATCGAAACGGCGGTACGCGACGCGATCGCCGCCGCGTTGAAAGCGGGCCAGGAAGAATACGAATACATAGGCAGCAGAGAAGCCGTGACCGAACTGCTCGCGGCCAGCGACTACGAGTTCTACGAGGATGGCAGCTTCTACGGATGACCCATGCTCGACGTCGGAAACGCGGTCGCGCCACTCCACGGAAGGTGCCCTGATGTGGCATACAGCCGACCAGACCCGTCAAGAAGGGGGCAACGTCATGGACCCGGAGCGGCACCTACGCGAGACGCTCGTTCCGCACCCGGAGGCGGTCAGGGCCGCGACAGTCCAGGCGAACAAGCCGCTCTACAGCGTGGCCCTGGCCCACAACAAGAACCCCTCCTTCTGGACCACCGACGTCCGGGTCGAGGCTTTCCCACGCCTGTTCGACGATCGCAATCTCGCGTTGGACGTCATCGAGCGAGCGGCGAACATCGCCCGGGAACTGAACCCCGAGGTTCCCGTGCAAACCGCCTTGTTCGTCCACCATGACGACGGCAGCGGGTGGGCGGCGTTCGTGGACTAGCGGGGCCCTCCCCGGTCGGGGTAGCCGTCCGCGTGGTCTGGGGCCGGTCGACTCCGGCCAGAAACGCTGGCGCCGCGCGGCGCGCGAACACCAGCCACCCGACTGAGAAAAGCGGAGTACAGCCATGCCCAAAAACCAGCTCGACCAGCTCGTGGCGGACTACACCGAACTGGTCACCACCRCTCTGGCGGCTCTCGACTGGGCCGAGGAGGAGATCACACAGGCGATCACCCGCCACCCGAGTAAGCGGGAMCAGTTCTTCCACAGCTATCCGGTCCTGGCCCCCAGCACGATCCTCTTTCCCGTCGAGTTCGTCTACCGGGGACACTTCCGGGAGATCCTCGAACGGATAGCCACGGGGCAGGACACCCGCCCCGGCACGGCGGCCGAAGCATGCTGCCTACTGGCCGAGGTCAGCAAGGCCACGCCTTTCCCACCGTACGGCCACGGGCTCTACTTCCGGCTGTGGGCGAAGGCGTTCCCCGGCCACCAGCAGCTCGTGCCGGACTCCCAGCTCAACCACTACGAGGCACTGTTCGGCCCGAAGATCGACAAGTTGGAAGGCGATATCCGCAAGGACCTGACCGTGAAGGATCGCCAGATCGGCCCCATTACCTGCGACGGCGTGCACAACGGTGCCGTCGTGGACTGCATCTACGCCCGAACCCAGTAGCTGATGGGCCGACGRAACGGAGTACAGCCATGCCCGAGACCGGCAGAACACTTTTGATGCTAGCCGAGAGCATCGCCGCCGAGCTGGGTGACGACTGGAAGACCGAAACCGGTCACTGGCCGCAGGACGCCTTCCTGGTCAGGACGTCGAACCCGGCCTGCAAGATACACGTCACCATGGGTCGGGTCTATAGCAAACGAGACAAGATTGAGATCTCGGGTGTTTATCCGACCCGGGCAAGCGAGTACCGAACCGGTCGCGCGCCCAGGGACAGGACCTACGCCGCGCCGGACAAGTCGGCGCCGGCCATCGCRCGGCAGATCGAACGATATGTACTGCCGGGCTATGAGGCCGAGCTGGCGCGGGTGTGTGAGATTCTGGACGACCGGCGCAGAGCGCAGCAGCGCGCGGAAGAGATCGCCCGCGCGGTCATGGGCGCGTTCGGTCTTCCGTGGGAAGGACTCGATCCAACGGCCGACGAGTATAAGCGAGACCGCTGGAAGCCGGTCGCCAGCTTCTGGCGCCACCCCCACAATATGATCTGGAACTTCAGCGCMGAGCCTGCGCACTCCGGCGAGGTCGATTTCAAGTTCTCCGCGCACCCCAAGCATGCCGTGAAAATCGCGGAGTTCCTTGCCTCTCTCCCGCCGCTTGAGTAGTGCCCCGTCGCTCGGCCCGACGGGTCGTGCAGGACAGCGTGGTGGGGCGCCGAGAAGGCGCATGCAGCTAGWCGCCCGCTCTCCGGCGCGTGCTGGACGGCGCCCAGCATCCCGCATGGACAGGCCGCGTCGGTGAAGACGGAAACCGGCTGGCTGAGGACCGTTCCGCAAAGGAGGCGCCCGTGGCGCCGCCCTCACCGGATAACCGTACCGCTCATCGCCTTGCCAGCCATTCTGCTTTGGTTTCCTGGAAAGAGAGGGCCCTGATGGGTATTCACTATGCGACCTTCGGGCGTTGCCCGAGTGATCCGTCGACGGTGCTGTGGCGGGTCCACGACGAGATGCTTCCCGCGGTCACGGTGCTCGCGGGCCGGATGGAGAACGTCTCCGGCCTGAAGGCCCCACACATGATCGAAGATGATTTGCGACGGCTCCTTCTGGCCCATCACCCGACCGTTTGGGAAGAGGTCGGTGAATATCGGCGCGCGGCCCGCCCGCCCGCCACGCCGTCCTGCGGCCGGCTGTACTGCCCGACGGCGGCGAGGCGACACAGCCATCGCGCCTACAAGCCCGGGGATGTGGTCGCCCTGACCGYGGGAGACCCCCAACACGAACCTGAGACGTGGCCGTTCCCGGTCTGGGCGGTCCTCGGCGTGCGCACCGAGGACGAGGCTTACCGCGACGGAATCTGCGTCGACATCGGCCCCGGCCGTCATCGCCGTTTCGTCGGCCCCCACGAGATCCGGAGGCTTCGCCTCGACGAGATGGTCATCGGCCCGTCAACCTGGTGACCACAGCCCGCAGCCCGCCGCGGGCGTGCCACCGTCCACGGCGTACCCATCGGGCTGCTCATCATCGGCCCTCCCGCCATCCCTCAGGCGAACCGGGAKGGTGAACGGCCACCCCGTTCCCCGGAATCGGCTGCATGTCGTTGTCGGCATCGGTGAATCCTRCACCGAACCGAGTACGCCGCCTCCGACCTGCCGCACCTGACGGCCCGCCCCACACGACCGGCCCGCGACGGCCGGTGCAACGCCTCTCGGCCCGCCGCGCACCTCGCCCGGCGGGCCGACCCGCGTTGCAGCCCTGGTCCCCGAGGGCCCGCGCGACCGCCCGCGCCCCGGCCCCCACGCTCGCGCACGTCCGCCTGTCCGCCGTGCTGCGCCCTCCTTAGGAGCGCCCCACCATGCCGTCGACTCCGCATCTGATCGGCTTCGCCGAACTCCTCGGCCGGCTCCGCCACGTCCTGACCGTCAACGGCGAGGACACCGTCACCCTCCGCTTCTCCGGACTGTCCTACCACCCGTACTTCGACCGGGACGGCTGGCCGCGCCGACTGCTCGCCCACGTCCTGTTCGGACTGGACGGCCACCTCGACCCGGCCAGCCTGCTCAACCTCGAACCCGCCGCCAGCCTCCTCGGCGCGCTTGGCTACCCGCTGACCGCCAAAGCCGCCGCCCTCGCCAACGAGGCTGAGCAGCTCACCATGCAGGGCTGGACCTGGGGCCACGCCGTCGACACCACGATCCAGCGCACCGACGTGGACGACGAACCGGAAGACACCCGCATCGGCGACGTGGCCGTAATGGCCGTGCTCTCCCACATCGCCGCCCGCCACGCCACCGAGATGACCAGCCCGATCCGGGCGGTCCCGCTGTTCCACCGCGGCTACCCGACCGGGCTGCTCGGCCACCTGGCCGCCTGCCTGCGCCTCGACGCCGTCCACGCCTCCGCCCTCGGGGACAGCAGCGCTCTCGCCCTGTTCGGCCACCTCGGCTGGACGCTGTCCCCACGCGCCAGCGCGGTCCTCACCACCGCCGAGCAGGCCGAGGCCGCCGGAGCCACCTGGACCGACGTCGTCATCCAGGCCAGGGCCACCCGCCGCGACCACCTGCGCCGCGACCCCTGGGACCGCTGAACCGCGCCCGGTGCCCGGACTCCGTCGCAGGCCCGCCGGGCTGGCTGCGGGCATCGCCTCAGCCGCCGGTACTTCTCGCCGGTAGGAGAACCGTTTCTTCGCCTGCCGGTCCGAACCTGCTCCTTTCCCAACCCACCTTCGCGAGAAAAGAGGACTGGCATGCGTGAATACATCGCGTGCGACGGCGGGGATGACGATTGGCTGTGCCGATGCGGGAACACCCCGGCGTCCAGCGGGTTCGTCCCGGTCCGTCGGCGCCGGGAAGTYGCCCCGGGCGCGGCCCGGTGGCGTGGGCGCTATTGCTGTGTGGACTGCGGCTTGTTGATCCACTGGCCCAGCCGGGAGATCGTCGGACGTATCAACCCTGCGGACCTCGTCCTGAACGACGCTACGCCCTCCGTCAACCGGCGACGCCGACCGCCGTTCCTGCGGCACAGCAGAGGCTTCCGCCGTGCACGACGCGCGCGACTGCCTCGCCAGCGGTAGCCCCTACCTCTCCCCAGTGAGGCGTTCCGGCRCCGAGCCGAGACCCGACCGAGGGGCACCTCGTCGTCGAGTTGGCCGGCAGGGACGGTCACCGCAACCCCGCGGCAGCAGGGTGGCGGGGTCGCAGAGGGCACGCGCTGCATGCTGCGTGGTGCCCACGTCGTGGCGCGATCAGACTAGGTGGGGACGGCCGTCCCGTACGTCCTGCGCGGCCGTCCCGGACCGGCCCGCCGCTGCGACCCCGCGCCCCATAGAGGACACCGCTGATGAACTTCGAGTCCCATGTTCTTGTCGATATGACCGTCAAGCAGGTCCAGGACGCCCTGGCGAAAGGAGACCAGCCCGCGATCGCGGTCCTGGAAGGAGAGCCCTCGCGCACGCTGAGTAACTCGGCCTACCTGCGTGACCCCGCTCGCGCGGAAGCGTTCGAGCGGCAGGTCGCCGCCGAGGCGAACCGCATCGACCTCGAACGGCYCATCCTGGCGGTCCCGCAGATCAGCAGGCCCGTCGTGATCGACGGCGACGATGAGGTCCGGCTGYGGTCCCCCTACACCGGCGGGCCGGTGCTGGAGGACGACGGCGAGATGCACGTCATCCTCTGGGTGCTCTGGGACGAGGAGGAGGGCCACGAGTCTGGAATGGTGCCCTTCCGGCGCAAGCGCGACGRCACACCCGTGTTCGACGCGTTCGACGGCTCGGACTACATCTTCTCGATCCCGCTGAACCCCGGGGGCGGGCCCGGCCTGGTCCTGCTGCGGGAACTGCTCGACGAGAACCTGCAACGGCGACGCGCCCGCCCCTAATGGGACATACCGGGCAGCCGTGAGGCAGGCTCGGTTCCGGTAGCCGCCAGCAGGTGAGCACTCGAGGCCCCTGGACGCAGGACGAG
>NZ_MAQZ01000108.1:0-21248 GCF_001756285.1 Frankia sp. CgMI4 | reverse complement strand
CGTACCACAGGGCGGGGTCGGCATCGGGCCATTGGGGCAAGGGGCTCAACGGCGGAAATTCCATACCATGATGCTACGACGTTTTAAACACCTATCTGATCCCGTTCGGCGGACTGCTCCTGTTCGCCGGACGGCTGGGCGACCTGGTCGGCGCCAAGCGGATGTTCCTCGCCGGAATCGCGCTGTTCACGCCGGCCTCCCTCGTCTGCGGCCTGGCCCAGAACCCGGAGACGCTGGTCGCCGCCCGTTTCGTTCAGGGGGTGGGGGGTGCGCTGGCGGCGGCTGTCGTGCTCGGTCTGGTCGTCTCCACCTTCCCCAACGCGATCGAGCAGGCCAAGGCGATCGGCCTGTACGCGTTCGTCTCCTCCGCCGGTGCCGCCCTGGGGCTGCTGCTCGGGGCCTGGATCACCGAGGCGCTGAGCTGGCACTGGACCTTCTTCATCAACGTTCCGTTGGGCCTGCTGGTCCTGCCGCTCGGCGCGCGGCTGGTGGACGACGAACGAGTGGTGCTCGACGACCGCAGCATCGACGTCCCGGGCGTCCTGCTGATCACGAGCGGACTGATGCTCACGGTCTACACGATCGTGCGCTTCGCCGACGGCGCGACACCGCTGACCTGGGCGCTGGTGGGGATCAGCGCAGCCCTGCTGGCGGCCTTCGTCGTGCGGCAGCGGACGGCCCGCAATCCGCTCGTCCCGTTGTCGATCTTCCGGGCGCGGAACGTCGCCTGGGCCAACATGGTGCAGGCGCTGATGATCGCCGGCATGGGCGGCATGTTCTTCCTCGGGACCCTATACCTGCGCCAGGTGCTGGGGCTCAGCGCCATGGAGGTCGGGCTGGCCTTCCTGCCCACCGCCCTCATGGTGGCCGTGATCTCCCTCAAGGCGACGCCGCGACTGATGGAGAAGATCGACCCCAAGACCGTGCTGGTGCCCGGCCTCCTGCTCATCACCGCGGGCCTCGCCCTGCTGGCCGTTGCTCCGGCGGACGGTGACTACTGGCGCGACGTCCTGCCCGCCATGGTGCTTCTGGGCGCCGGCGCCGGCCTCGGGTACCCGTCCTCCCTGACCATGGTGATGGCCGATGCCACCGCCGCCGACCGGGGACTGCGCTCCGGGCTTGTCAACACCACCCAGCAGGTCGGACCGGCGATCGGCCTGGCCGTCCTGGCGACCGTGGCCGCCGACCGCACCACGACGCTCGTCTCGCGGGGGAGCACGCACGCCGAGGCCCTGACCGGCGGATATCACCTGGCCTTCTGGATCGGGAGCGGGGCCAGCCTGGTCGCGCTGGTGCTGACGGTGCTGTTCCTCAGGCCGGCGGTGCCGACGAGCGTACCGAAGACCCTCGACCGGGCCCGGGCCTCGCAGCGTCTGACCCAGGACCACACCGGCCTGTCCGACCCGGATTTCCTGGCTCTGGGCCTGGGCGGAACCAACATGATGGYCATGCTCTGGTCGGTGGCCATGGGCAGGCGTGCAGTGGGAGTGGAACTGCGCGGCTCGCCCTACGTGTCGGTGATGCGCTGGACGATGCGCGAGGAGATCTACCACCACCTCGCGATGATCRATTCGATGATGCTGGARCGGTACGGCGAGGATCTGCTGCCGCGCCTCGGCGACGGCCGGCCGTTCAGACTGGCCGACTGCTTCTTCTCCCGGCACACCAGGGCAGGATCCGTGCGGGGCGACGAGGTGGTGACCGGCTTCGAGTCGGACGCGCACATCGGCGGTCTCGCCCGGCACTACGAGACCATCGACGACCGCTACCGGGAGGGCCGGGCGCATCGTGAGATCAACGTCCTCGACCCCCTGGAGGGCCCGGAGGGGCTCGACCCCGCGGCGTTGGAGCACGACCTCTCGGACGTGCTGGGCAGCCAGTCGATGTTCCAGGTCGGGGCCGAGGAACTGCTCGTCATGCTCCGCCGGTACCTGGAGGGGCTGGAACAGATCGACCGGGACCGGGGCGAAGCCCTGCCGCGGGTGCGCGTCCTGCCCTACCACCGGGTCGCCACGTCGGAGTCCTCCGACCGCGAGCGCCGGTGGCTGCCCTCGGCGCTGCGCCGGACCCCGGTCGCGGAACGGGRCTTCGAGCGCACGGCGGACGGCCGGGTGCGGGTCCGGGTCGAGGCCGTGYGCGAGCTGGACTACCGGGGTGCCTTCCGCCGTGTGCGGGTGCCGTACAGCGAGACGGTCGACCTCGGCACCCCCGGGCTGATCATGATTGCCGAGGGGCTGGACAGCCCGGACGCGGCCCGGCTGGGATTCCGTCAGGAGACGGTGTGCGTGGACCGGGGCGACGGGCGGGGCCCTGTGCCGGCCGAGGCCGACTTCCTGGTCGGCAACGTCGACATCTACCTCGCCGACCGGATCCGTGTCCGTYGCGCGTCGGAGTTCGACCAGGCGGGCAACGAGTACTGGGTCCACCAGCGGTGCGTGGGGCACGAGGAGGACGCGCAGATCGGCTGGACGATGCTGGAGGTCCCGCCGTACAAGACGTTCGACCCGATCCAGGCCGGCCTGGTCCCGGCCGGGACGCCGAAGGACTCCAAGCCCTACTTCGCCGGGCATCAGTTCCTGCTCCGGCGCTACTTCCTGGACCAGRCGGCACAGCTGACGGAGATCCCACGCCGGGCCATCGAGTACAACCAGCTCTCCTACGGCCCCAAGCTCTTCACCGTGACGGAGCGGATCGGGCTCGACGCCCTGGTGGCCGCGAACGCGGTCGTGGCCGGTGACTCCTTCGGCAACTCCCACCACCTGACCAGCGGCGGCATCAACACCGGCATGCTCGGTCACGGCCTGCGGGTGCTGCGTTACTGGCAGGCCAGGGAGTCCGGTAGCAGCGCCAGCGACGCGGCGCGTGACCTGGCCGACGGGATCAGGGCGGACACCCGGGCGCTGATCGACCTGTGCGAGCAGGACTTCCGAGCGGCGCCGCCCGCGGCGCCCCCGAGGAAGCAGCAGCGACTGCTGGCGGGAGCCACCCGTCAGCGGCGTTCGATCTTCCCGCAGCGCTACCCGGACGAGTGGAGCCGCATCCAGCTCCGCWCCGGCAAGATCTTCGCCTACAACCTGCCCATGCTCGATCCCGAGCACCCCGACACCCGCGAGGCCCAGCCGGTCGGCGCCATGTCGGGTGCCCCGCCGTCCGCCAGCGAGCGGAAGGACCCGCTCGGCGCGGCTCGGGCATGAGGCGAGGCATGGTCCCACCGGGCTACGGACCGGCTCCCACCCCGCAGGAGCTGGCGGACGAGTACGACATCTGCGTGGTGGGCAGCGGGGCGGCGGGTTCGGTCGTCGCCTGGCTGCTCGCCCGGGCCGGGCTGTCGGTGGCCGTGGTGGAGCAGGGTGGGTTCGTCACGGACGAGGACAGCTACGACGACGTGCTGGCCGCGGGGGAGTCCGCCTGGGTGCGGCAGGAGAACGGCACCTGGGCCAAGGTGGGCTCACCCTGGACGACCTGCAACGTGGGTGGCGGCACGCTGTTCTTCGGGGGGGTCCTGTTCCGCCACCGCCCGCTCGACTTCGACCCGGAGACCGTTCTGGGCCGGGCCGACCTGCCGCTGCGCTGGCCGCTTGAGCCGGCGGAGCTGACGGACTACTACGACGCCGTCGAGGATCTGATCGGCGTCGCGGGTGTCGCGGACGGCGACCCCAGCCTGCCGGTCCGGTCCAGGCCGTATCCGCTGCCCCCGGTGGCCACCACGGCGGAGGGGCGGCGGCTGACGGAGGCCGCGAGGTCCATGGGCTGGGCACCGTTTCCCACCCCCCTGGGCGTCAACAGCATCGAGTACCGCGGTYGCCCGGTGTGCGCCGCGGATGCCCCCTGCATCTCACGGCGCTGCCCGATCCACGCCAAGGGGGACGCGCTGGACCGCTTCCTGCGGCCGGCGATGGCCGCGGGCGCACGCCTGTTCACCGGGCTGAAGGCGGAGGCCCTGCTCGGGGACGCGCGTCGCGACGCYACCGCGTTGCGGTGCGTCCGGATGCCGGACGGCGAGCGCGTCGTCCTGCGGGCCCGGCACTTCGTGCTGTGCGCGAACGCCGTGCAGACTGCCGCGCTGCTGCTGCGTTCGACCACCGTGCGGCATCCGGCCGGGCTGGGCAACTCACACGACATGGTCGGCCGGGGGCTCTRCTTCAAGATCGGTGAATATCTGGTCGGGTACTGCCACGAGCCGACCTCGGCGCCCGCCCGCAGCCGGCTGATGGGCCTGGGACCCATCTCCACCTGCTGCGTGACCGACCTCTACCAGGACCCGGCGGCGCCGGGCGGGCTGGGTGGCCTGCTCTACGAGAACCGGCCCGAGCGGACCTACCGGTTACGGGACACCGAACACCTGCTGCGGATCGAGGCGCTGGTACCGGACGAACCCCAACCGGGCAACCGGGTCCGGCTGGGGCCGGGGACCGACGCCCACGGCGTGCCCGACGTCCTGATGGACTACCAGGCCCATCCGCGCGACCTCGCCCGCTCCGAGTACATGCTCGGGCAGGGCGAGGCGCTGCTGCGGGCCGCCGGCTGCGACGTCATCGTGCGGGAGGCGTCCGGGTGGGCGCTCGGCAGCGGGCACCTGCACGGCACCTGCCGCATGGGTGAGGACCCGGCCACCAGCGTGACCGGGCCCGACGGCCGCCTGCACGACGCGGACAACGTCTTCGTAGCCGACGGCGGCCTGTTGCCGTTCCCCGGCGGGGTCAATCCGACGCTGACCATCCAGGCGCTCGCGCTACGGGTGGCCCATCGGCTCCTCGCGGAGCGCTACGCCACCGGTCGCGTCCCGATCGGGGAACTGGTCGGGCCGAGCGTGACCGCGGCGAACCGGTCGCCGAGGTAGTCCGCCACCTGCTCCAGACGGGCGACCTGGTACGGATGCCGCCGGGCGCCGACCACCACCGTGCGGGGGGAACAGCCGAGTCGGTCCGGGAGATCCCGGTACACCCGGTGCACCAGATGTCCCGACCGTCCCTCCGCCTCGGTCAGCGGAAACCGCAGCACGCCGACGGCGTCCAGCCCGCCGTCCTGCACCGACCAGGCCAGTACCCCGGCGAGCAGGACGTCGATCCAGTAGCGCTGGAAGGTCCGCCGTAACAGCGGCACGTGCGATCCCCACCGGGCCGCCAGTACCGTGGTGTCGCCGTGCACCACCTCCTCGCCGACCCGCACGTGGGTCCGCCCGCCGTGGGCCTGGAAGAGATAGGCGTAACGGGCGGCCAGGTCACTTTGCAGGCCGGCCAGGTAGAGGGTGTCCCCGTGCCGGACGCCGTAGCAGTAGCCGAGGAAGCCGTCCCGGCCGGCGTCCATGAAGTTCCAGTCGGCGGCCTCCAGCATCCCCCGGGGCAGCAGCCCCGGGGGGTCGAGGAAGCAGCGCAGCGTCACCGGGCTGCCGAAGCGGGGAAAGCGCCCGCCCACGATGTCGTCGCACACCCCCGCCATGCCGACGACGGCGTAGCCGGTGCGCCGGTAGCCGAAGCGGACCGGCTCCTGCAGCGGGGCGGTGTCGTTGAACGAGTACAGCAGTCGTCCGAGCGGGACAGCCAGGCGGGCAGCGATCTCCTCGCGGTCCGTCGGATCGTCCAGCCACCGCGCCAGCAGCGCCTGCCGTGCGCCCAGCCACGGGTTGCGCGCGACGAACCGGCCGAGGAAGTCCTCGTCCGGGGGATGGATGAACGCGCTCATCCGCGGCTGTGGGCGAGGACGAGCCGGTAGACGTCGAGCAGGCGGCGCGTGACCGACTCCTGGTCGAACTGGCGCGCCCGGTGCGCCCCGGCCGCACCGAGCCGGGCGCACCGCTGCGGCGAGTCGAGCAGCTCCGCGACCGCCTCGGCCAGGGCCGGGGGATCGCAGGGAGGCACGATGATGCCGGCCATGCCGTGGCCGACCACGGTCGGCAGTCCGCCGACGTCGGTCACCACKACCGGCCTGCCGGCCGCCATGGCCTCGATGACCGTGCCACCCATCTCCTCGTGCCGGGACGGGATGACGACCACGGCCGCCTCCCGGACGACGTCGGGGAGGCGGGAGCGATCCAGATGACCCGGCAGTTCGATGCGATCGGCGATGCCGAGCCGGCGTGCGCGGGCCCGGCAGCGTTCCAGCTCGTTGCCGTCGCCGCACATCACGAAGCGGGCCGGGACGCCCTTGGCGACGATCAGGGCCGCGGCGTCGACGAAGTCGGCCCATCCCTTCTCCGGAGCGAACCGGCCGCAGTACAGCACGACCGGCGGTTCCGAGGGMGGTTCGGACGGCGCTTCGGCCCCCGGGCGCTGGAAGTCGGCCAGGTGAACGCCGTCGGTGACCACGTGYACCCGGTCCGGCCCGGTCAGGCCGCGCTCCAGGTAGGCCCGCCGGACCCGGTCGGTGAGCACCACCACCGCGTCGGCCCGCCGGACGGCGTGCCGTTCGAAGAACCGGGCCGGGCCGATCAGCACCCAGCCGAGGGGCGTCTCCGGATGGAAGGTCGCGATGGCGCTGCAGTGCACGGTGAGCACCAGCGGCCGCCCCAGGAGCAGCCTGGCCAGCACGGCGAACAGGAAGGTCCAGGGCAGCTCGCTGCAGTGGACGTGGATCAGGGAGTACTGGCGACGAGTCCCGCGCAGTCGCTTGCCGACGCAGGCGACGACGACGGCGAGTCCCCAGGAGACGAGTAACCCGATGTAGCCCTTGGAACGGGTGGGAATYGGCGCCACCGGCAGGGTGARCAGTTCCAGCCGGGTGCGCGGGTCGAGCATCAGCGAGCGGGGCATCCCYGGCCGGCGGGGCAGCAGCACGGACTGGCGCACGCCGAGCGCCGACATCTGCTCGGTGGTCTGCATGATCTGGACCTGCATGCCGCCGATCGGCTCGTACTGCAGCTCCCGATGGGTGAGCTCCCGGTCGGCGAGGAAGTAGTAGGGCGTCAGCCGCAGAACGTGCGGCGGACTCCCACCGTCGGGTCCGGCCGCTGCCTGCCGGGGCCCGGTCGTCCGGGTGGTCACTCAGAGGTCCGGGTGGCGGTCGCGCACCTTGGCCAGAGCGGCCACGATGTCGTCCGCGTCGGTCGAGTCCCCGAGCAGCGCCGAGTGATGGAACAGGAGGGTGGTCTCGCAGTAGCGGCGCGCGCCGCCGAAGTCACGGGAGAACGCCCGGTCGCGGGCGGCCTCGGTCCAGGCGGCCGCGAAGCGGCGCTTGGTGTGCGGGCGCAGCATCACGCTGCGGTGCAGGGGAGCGTCCGGTGGATACCAGGTCATGCCCAGCTCGGCCGTCAGGGCCTGGGCCACCCGGTCCAGCGGCACCGCGCCGAAGGTTCCCGCGGGGAAACGGACCCCGTACTCGTAGATCGAACGCAGTTGTACCTGCTCGGGCACGGGGATGGGGCCGAACCCCCCGAGCCGGGCCAGCCCCTGCTCGAGGTCGGCGGCGGTCTTCGCCCGGTGCCGGTGCTGGTCCTGCAACCGGGGAAGCTGGTCGAGCAGGAGGGCGGCCGTCAGCTCCGACATGCAGTAGTTCGCCCCCATCACCTCGCCGTCCTCGACCAGTTCGAGGGTGCCGGCCACCGGGGGGCCGGGGTGATAGCGGCGCGAGTCGGCCCGCAGCTGCTGGGCGCGCCGGTACAGCCGCTCGTCGGCGGTGATGACGGCGCCGCCCTCGCCGCCGGCCAGGACCTTTCCGTTCTGGAAGCTGAACGCTCCGATCGCCCCGAAGGAGCCGACGGCCCGGTCCCCCCAGCGCGCACCGTGCGCCTGCGCACAGTCCTCGATCAGGTGGATGCCGGCGTCCTCGGTCAGGGCGGTGATGGCGGGCAGGTCGGCGACCGTCGCGGCCAGGTGGACGACGATCACCGCCTTCGTCCGGGGGCCCATGGCGTCCCGAATGCTCTGCGCGGTCAGGCAGCCGGTCTCGGGGTCRCTGTCGGCGAGCACGGGCAGCGCCCCCACCCGCAGCACGGCCGTCACCGGGGCGACCCAGGTCAGCGTGGGCACCACGACCTCGTCGCYGGGACCGATGTCCAACGCCTCCAGCGCCACCACGAGGGCGCTGGACCCGTGGTCGACACTCACCCCGTAGGGAACGTCGCTGTAGGCGGCGAAGGCCTCGGCGAACCGCCGCTCACAGGCGTGGGTGCCGTCGCTGGCCCAGCTCACCGCCCACCGGCGGGATCGCAGCGCGTCGAGCAGAGCCTGTTCGCTGGCCGCGTCGTACTGGGGCCACTTCGGCCAGGGACGGTCCCGCCGGACCGGCGTACCACCGAGAAGKGCCAGTTCACTCATGCCGTTACCCCCTGCTCCTGGCTGGTGGCGCCGGCCGTCCGGTCGCCGCCGACGTGGAAGAAGAGGCGCAACGGTGCCGGTCCGTCGCGCTCGAGCACACTGCGGTACGAGGTCAGCGGGACCGGGTCGCCGGTCAGGGGACCCAGGCGGACCTCGCCGGCAACGACCTTGGCCAGGGCGGTGCGCAGCTGCCCCTGACCGGACAGCACACCCTGCACGGTCAGTTCGCGCAGCATCACCGTGCTCGGTTCGACGGTGACCGCCTCGGCTCCCGAGTAGCCCACGAGCACGTAGACGCCGCCGACCGCGGTCGCCGTCAGGCCACGGGGGAACACGCCGGCCGCTCCGGTGGCGTCGAAGACAACCTCCGGCAGGTCCGGGTGCCAGCCCTCGATACCCGGGTCGGCGTCGACGCCGAGGTCGGCGGCGATCCGCCGGCGGGACTGCAGGGGATCGGCCACCCGTACCCGGGACGCCCCGGCGCCGCGGGCCAGCTGGGCGACGAGCAGGCCGATCGTTCCGGCGCCGATCACGCCGACCGACCGGCCGGACACCGCCCCGGCCCGTTCCACGGCGTGCAGGGCCACGCCGAGCGGCTCCAGCAGGCAGGCCTGGGGGCCCGGGACCTGTGGCGGCAGCGCGACCAGGTTGGCGGCGGGGATGGTGAACAGCTGGGCGAAGGCACCCGGGCGGGTGAAGCCCACCTCGTCGATGTCGGTGCACAGGTTCGGCCGTCCCGCGAGGCAGGCGGGGCACCGGCCGCAGAGCCGGAAGTTGTCGCCCACCACCGCCCGGCCCACCAGCTCGGGGCGGTCGGGGGCCGCCAGCACCGTGCCGGACCACTCGTGCCCGGGAATCACCGGGTACTCGGCGTCGTGCAGGGTCCCGTCCAGCAACCGCAGGTCGGTACCGCACATGGCGGCGAAGTCGGTCGCGACCAGGGCCTCGCCCGGACCGGGCTCGGGCCGGGGACGCCGCTCCAGGCCGTGGTCACGGTGCCCCCGGACCACCAGGGCCAGCATGTCGTCATCGGTCATGATCATGCGTCCGGATTCGGGCTGTCGCCCAGCCGGTGGACGAAGAACGCGCGACCGTGCCATCCATAGCGCAGGAACTCGCTGTAGTCGTAGAACCCGTCGGTGCRGGCGAAACACTCGCGCATGGCCCGTCGCATTCCGAACCGGGGATTCGCGCGGTTGCAGTTGTAGTCGTCCATCAGCAGCACCGCACCGTCGGGCATCAACCGGTGGGTCAACAGGTGGTCGAGCACCTGGGACGTGGACGCGTAGAGGTCGCAGTCCAGGTTGGCGATGGCCACCGGGCGGGTGATGGGTGTGGACAGCAACGTCTCCTCGTACATCCCGCGCACGACGGTCCAGTCCCGGTCGCCGAAACGGGCGGTGAACTCCCGGCGCAGCATCTCCTCGGTGCCGGGTGGGGCCGCGTCCTCCGATTCGCGCCAGTAACCGGTGTCGGCGACCTCGTAGGAGGCGACGTCCACCGGATCGACGCTCTTGGGGAAGCCCGCGAAGGAGTCGTACAGGTACAGATTCCGGGGATGCAGGACGTCGTAGAATTCGTGCATGGCGTTGAACTCCACGAGGAGATCGGCCAGGAGCAGCGAGCTGAATCCCTGGAAGCAGCCGAACTCCGCCACCGCACCGGGGATGTGGYACCCGTAGACGTACTCGAAGGTGGCTCGGAAGGCCTCGCCGTAGATTCTCCGAGCACGATCCTGGTCGTGGTAGGTGGCGTTTTCTATACGGTCGGGCGTTGGCATGTGTTCCACCTCGTCAGATCGCTCACCGGGCCACCGCGTCGTACAGGGTCGGGTCCACGTCGATGTCCATGTTCAACTCGCAGCAGCGGTAGCAGATCGGCTGCAGCCCCTGCCGGARGGTCTCCCGCATCCGGGTGTAGGTCTCGCCGTGGAACACCTCCCGCAGGGATCCGTCCCGCAGCGACCCCATGACCGTGTCGGCGAACGTGGTGCAGCTCACGACCTGGCCGTTGGGAAGCACCGTGGTCTGGGCCCAGAGCTTCACACAGGTCCGCTCCCGGACGGTCTGGTGCCACCGGGGGGTGAAGAACCTGCTCTTGTCCTCGTTGCTGTAGCGGACGGGGGGGACCAGGACCGACACCGAGTCGGAGGTGTTCATCGCCTCGTCGAGCAGGTCGCGCAGCCGCTGCGGATCGAGGTCGGCGTGCTGGTGTTCGTTGCAGTACCCGGCCCAGGACAGGAAGGGCCGGCCGGTCACGGCCTCGAAGGCGGCCCGGGAACCCTCGCCCTCCGTGCGGGTGAAGAAGCTCGACAGGCCCACCGTGATCTCGGACAGGCCCAGYCGTTCGGTGAGCCGGACCATCTCGGGCAGGTGGGTGTAGTTCATGCCGGTAACCACGAAGTTGATCGCGACCTTCGGCCCCCGGCCGGCGCGCCGCGTCTCCTCCTGCAGGGCGGCCAGGCCCCTCATGGCCCGCCCGAAGGCGTT
Organism: Frankia sp. CgMI4; assembly: GCF_001756285.1. Taxonomy (NCBI): domain Bacteria; kingdom Bacillati; phylum Actinomycetota; class Actinomycetes; order Frankiales; family Frankiaceae; genus Frankia; species Frankia sp. CgMI4. Next base: position 10,507 of record NZ_MAQZ01000108.1, on the reverse strand, counting down.
GCGCCCGCGGATGGGGTCGTTGACCTCGGGAGAGGGGCCGTCGACGGACAGGTAGACGTCGTCGATGCCGCYGGCCACGATGCCGGCCGCATGCCGGTCGAGCAGCGTGCCGTTCGTGCTCATGTCCAGGTTGCAGGACGGCAGCCGTTCCTTGGCGATCCGCATCAGCTCGACCGCGTGATCGTGCATGAGCGGCTCGCCGCCCATCATGGTCAGGTAGGTCGTCTCCGGGGTGCCGGTGTCCGCGGCGAGCTCGTCGACCAGCGCGGTCCACATCTCGAGGCTCATCTGGTCGCGGCGGACGTCCGCCAGCCAGCCGCTCTCGGCGGCCGAGTCCCCGTACATCCAGCACTCACGACAGGTCAGGTTGCACGACCAGTTCACGAACACCGTCACGTACCGGGGCATGGTCCTGACCACCGGGGTCAGTGGAATCATCGCTGGGCTCCGAATCTCGTGTCCGAMAGGTCCGCTCGACCGAGCAGGTTGGCCAGGGCCTCGGTCGCCCATGGTTCGTCGGTGCGCAGCCRCTCACCGCCTTCCGCCGCGAGGTACCGGTGCAGGACGGGCAGGTGCTCGCCGGGCAGYTGGGAGGGGTAGTACAGCACCCCGCGCTCGATGGCCCGCCGGTACGGACCGGCCGCCACGAGGGTCCCGGCCCGCGTCGGCGCCGGGCCGGTCGCCGCGGCGTAGGGCAGGTCGGCGTACCAGACCACCGAGGGTTCCGGGACGAGGCAGGGGGCCACCGCGTCCACCGCCCGGCGGACCACCTCGTGATCGACATGGCCGCCGACGGCCATCGGGGCCAGCAGGAACCGCGGCCGCACGGCGGCCGCCAGCGCGGCCAGCCCGTCGGCCACCCGGCGGACCAGCCCGGGGTCGGCGGCAGCACCCATCTCCGTGTCGTCCGTGTACCCGCGCAGGCTGGCGTCCGGTAGCCGCAACGACACCAGGGCGGCGCCGGCATGCCGGTCGGCCCACGCCGCGTCCTCGGCCGTACGCAGCGCGGTGACCGAGGCGGCGTCCCCGTGCGCCGCCGACCCCGGCGCATAGCGGCTGCGCCCGAAGACGGTCACCGCGTGCAGGTCGTGTCCCGCGCCGGCCAGCGTGGCGACGGTCGCACCGACGGACCAGGCGAGGTCGTCCGGGTGCGGGGACACCAGCAGCACCGTCGACCCCATCAGATGAACTCGTCCAGGAGCCGGTAGTAGTGCTCGCGCACGGGATCGGGCTGTCGGCCGCAGCGGGCYAGCAACCGGGCCGCGTGGCCCGGACCGTAGCCCCAGCGGGTGCATTCCTCGCCGATGTTGCGCACCGCCACGGCCAGGTCCAGCCACACGTCGGCGACACCGCAGCGGCCGACGTCGAGCAGCGCGGTCGGGGCCAGGGTGTCCGGGTCGAGCAGCACGTTGTCCAGGCAGAGATCGCCGTGACAGACCACGAGCTGCTCCTGCTCCGGTGCCGGGGTGGCGTCGAGTTCCCGCTGCAGGTCCTGCGCACTCCAGCCGCGGTGGCGTGGTTCCAGGTCGGCCAGGTCGAYGGTGCCCGTCCGCACGGCGTGCCGGGCGGCCGGGAGGGTGATCCGCAGGGTGCGGTCGAAGGGACACCGGGCGGCGGGCAGGCCGTGCAAGGCGAGGACGAGTTCGGCCACCGCGTCGATCACCCGGTCGAGCCGGTCCGCCGGCCAGGGTCCCGCCGCGGGGACCCCGGGCACCTCCCGGGTGACCAGCCACATGTGCGTCTCGTCGGCGCCGACGTCGACCACCTCGGGAACCGGAATCCCCTGCCGGGCCAGCCACGAGAGCCGCTCGGCCTCGGCCTCGGCCTGAAAGCGATGGTCCTCGCGCCCGCGTCGCGGCGCCGACTTCAGGTAGTGCCCGTCGAGCCGGTACACCCGGGTGCCRTAGGAGCGGGTCACGACGTGTGCCCAGGCCCGGTCCGGGCCGGGTCCCGGTGCCGCGACGGGTCGGGACGGAGCCTCAACCACAGGACGGATCCAGCCGGCGGGCCAGGGCCGGGTCCCGCTCCACCACCGCCTGCACGGTCTGTTCGATGCGCTGCCGGACCACCTCGTCGTCGAGCTCACCGCCGAACGCCTCGGCACGGAACTGGGCCAGGCGTTCCGGCGACAGCGCGTCCGCCTCGAAGGTGTGCCGTTCGGCGACCTCGCGGGCGCCCTTCTCGAAGGCGGCCAGGGCATGATCCACGTCGGCGTCGGTGAAGGCGGTGGTGACCATGTGGGTCCCGCTGTCCTCGAAGTAGGCGCCGTGGTCGAAGGCGGCCCGGTAGACGTCCCACGAGATCTGCTCGGAGGGCATCACGACGTCGAACATCATCGGCGGGCCGGCGACCACGGCCGGGATACCGACCGCGGCGAGGACGTCGCGCATCCCGTCGCGCAGGACCCCGCCCAGCCGTTCGGCGTTGGCATGGGCCTGCGTGCCGTCGATCTCGTCCAGCACCGCCAGGGCGGCGRCCATCGGCGGTACCTCACGGGTGTACGTGCCCGCGACCCCGGCGGTGTCGTAGGCGTCGATCACGTCCCGCCGGCCCACCACCGACGAGATCGAGTGCCCGTTGCCCAGGCCCTTGCTCATGGTGATGAGATCCGCCGGGACGTTCCCGGTCCCGTTCAGCCCCCGCACCCCCCACCGGAAGGCGGTGATCACCTCGTCGATGATGAACAGGACGCCCTTGCTGGCACACAGCCGCGACAGGCCGCGGTAGTACTCCTCGTCGAACCAGGCCGGCTCCGGTGTGACGATCACCGCGGCCACGTCGTCGCCGAACGCGTCCAGCATCCGGGCCAGGGCGTGCCTGCTGTAGCCGAAGCAGCCGATCCGGTTGCCCGCGTCATAGCCGATGCGCAGGTAGGACAGGTGCCAGTCGTGCCAGCCGTGATAGCCGGAGGTGAGGATGACGTCGCGTCCGGACGCGGCCCGCGCCAGGCGGATGGCCGCCGTGGTCGCCTCCGACCCGGTCTTGCTGAACACGGCCTTCTCCCCGGCCGGGTAGCGCTCGCACAGTCGCTCGGCCAGCTCGATGCGGGGCAGCGAGAGGGTGCTCGCGAAGACGGTGCCGTGCTCGGCGATGCAACGGGTGATCGACTCCACCACCCGCGGATGGCGGTTGCCCAGCAGGAGGGCACCGCTGGCGGCCGTGACGTCGAGGATCCGCCGACCTTCGACGTCCTCCATCCAGGAACCTTGGGCCGAGACGAAGACCGAGGGAAACCGGGTGCCGATGTCGTAGTCCTCCGCGGCGGTGCACCGCCGGGCCCGCTGGATCGTCTCCTGGTTGGTCAGCGCAGTCACCCGAGAACCTCCATGTTCGTTGTCAGCGCCGTTTCCAGTTCGGTGAGCACGGTGGCCGCCACCGCGGCGCCGACCGGATCGGCCAAGGTCGTGCTGATGGTGAAAGCACAGGGGGAACCGGTCCCGGCGTTCTGACGCCCACCGTGCGCGACACCCGTGTGGAGGGTGACGGCCGCGGCGATGACGTCCCCGGTGAAGGTGCAGGAGTCCGCCGGTAGCCGGGCCGGGTCCAGGCGCTGCATGCTGTGGAAGCACCCGTCGGGATGCACGCGCACGGTCTGCCGGTCGACCGCCACCGGCACCGCCGGGACCTCGAGCTCGCCGTGCGGGCCGAACAGGTCACCGCTGTGCTGGACCAGCCGTTCCAKGGCCTGCTCGGTGGTCGCCGCGGCTCCCCGGCGGCGCGCGTGCGCCCCCTCCAGGAGATAGCCGGTCCACTGGGCCATCGCCTGGGTGACCACACAGGCCCAGTACAGCTCGGCCGGGCTGAGCCGGTCCGAACCGATGGCGAAGTTGAACTGGTCGTACAGCGCCAGTTCGGTGGTGGGGGTGATCAGTCCGGTGCGCAGGCAGCGCTCGAAGTCGGGGGAGCCGGGGATCGGGTAGAAGGGGTTGGTCCAGAAACGCACCCCGGCGAGCATGAGGTTGACCGAGTCGCGGGCGAGCTCGCTGCACTCCTGGCCGAGCAGGCCGACGATCAGCGAGGCGCCGACGTCCACCCCCTGTTCCCGGAACAGGGCCGCACCGTCGTTGACCTTCTGCAGCGAGGTGAAACCCTTGCGGATGCGGCGCAGGCGGACGGGGTCGGTGGTCTCCAGGCCCAGGAACAGGCTGCGGAACCCGGCCGACACCATGTCGTCCACCAGGGAGCCGTCCAGGTCGACCACGGTCATCCCGTTGGGCAGGTGCAGTTCGACGTCCAGCCCACGGCGGGTGATCTCGCGGCAGATCTCGCGCACCCTGGGCACGTCGAAGGTGAAGTTGTCGTCCTCGACGAAGAACCGGCGGATGCCGTGGTCGGTCACGTAGTGCTCGATCTCGTCGGCGACGTTGTGCGGGCTGCGGGCCCGGAACTTCCTGCCCACGGTGGCGTGCACCGTGCAGAAGGAGCACGAGAAGGGGCAGCCGCGACTGGTGATCAGCGTCGCGGTGGAGTCGTAGCTGCTCATCTCGAGCAGGTTGACCGCCGGCAGGGGCAGGCCGTCCAGATCGGTGAGGAACTCGGTACGCGGCTGCACGTGGACGCCAGGGCCGCCCGGCGGACACCCGCACAGGCCGGTGCCGCAGCGGTAGGCCACGCCGGCCAGCCCGGTCAGGGGCGCTCCGTCCAGCAGGGCCTGCACGATCTCGACCACGTTCGACTCGGCCTCGCCCAGCACCAGCGCGTCGAAGGCGGGCTCGGTCATGGCGTGCYGGAAGGCGACCGTGGGGTGCTGACCGCCGAGCACGACCCGGGCGTGCGGCAGGATCCGCCTGGCGAGCCGACCGAGTTCGTAGGCCGGCTCGTAGTACGGGGTGAACATGCAGGACACGCCGACCAGGTCGTAGCCGCGGCGTAGCTGCTGCTCCAGCCGGTCCCAGCGCGCGCCCCAGTGGACCAGGTGCCCCCAGCGCGGATGTGCGGCGACCTTGGCACGGTCGGCCGCCGTGTAGTCGGCMGGGTCGACCACGTGGTTGTCCTCGGTGTTGGYCAGCGCGTCGAAGATGTCGACCTGCATGCCCGCCGCACGCAGGCGGGACGCCAGGTAGGCCAGGCCGATCGGCATGTGTCGACCGATCTCGATCATGCAGGCCCGGATCGGCGGTTTGATCAGAAGTATCCGAGGGGCCCCCTCGGCGGGCGTCCAGGTCATGGTTACCGATCCTCGGCGGGCGTCGCGGCGTTCTCATGGGCCGCGTAGTACGACAGCAACAGTTCGTGGATGTCCTCGTCGGCGAAGAAGAGCATCTCCGGGGGCGGCACGAACGCCGAGTCGATGCGGTMCAGCATGGTGGTGAAGGCGGAGCGGAAATGCTCCTCGATCATCGGAGGCCAGTCCTCCATGATCTTCCAGTCGTGCTCGTAGGCGGTCCCCATGGTGTGCAGGACGGCGGTCGCCAGGCACTMGTCCCGGGTCATCGCCTGGATCGGTGGCCGGATCGGGGTGAAGACGGACAGGTCCATCCCCACGGCGCCCGGGCCGTCGAGGATCAGGTCCGCCATGTGGGTGGCCAGTAGCGGTGACTGGTGCAGCCCGTCCCGGTAGGTCCCCGTCATGAGCCACAGCCCGGCCAGACCGGTCGAACCGAGCAGCGGGAAACCGTCGAGCGGGATGGGCCGGTTGCCGATCAGGGTGCRCTCGACCCAGCCGGCGTTCAGGTCGGCGCGCAACTGCCGGGTGCCACCGAGGAGCAGGTTGAGCTCGCCGATGGCGGCGGAGGTGCCGGGGTGCCGTTCGACCTCGTTGGTGGCCCCCAGGTAGATCAGGCCGTCGCCGCGCGGGACCACGTGCAGACCGCAGGCGAAGGCCCGGTTGGGCGTGCGGATCACCCCGGTGGGGATCGCCCCGGTGACGGTGCGGACCATCAGGGCGACCCCCCGTCCGGCGACCACCGGCGGGATCAGGGCGCGGACGTCCGGCGGCAGGCAGTCCAGCAGCCCGGTGGTGTGTGCCCCGGCGGCGAGCACCACCTGTCCGGCCGCCACGCTCCGCCCGGAGGCGAGCCTGACTCCGGTGGCCCGGCCGGCGGAGACGACCACCTCGGTGACGAGGTCGTYGATCAGCGTGCCGCCGCGGCGCCGGATCGCCGTCTCCAGAGCGGTCAGCAGGGCCGGGCTGTCGACGGCGTGCTCGCCGGGGATGTGCATCGCCCGCAGGGGACGGGAGGTGGGGACCGGATCGAGCCAGTCGAGCGAGGCCGGATCCACCTCCTCGTAGGGCTCCTTGTACTCCTCCAGCGCGGTCCGGATCGCCTCGTACCCGCCGGTGTCGATGTCGTGGACACCGATCGTGTTCAGGATGACGGTGGTGCCGTGCGCGGTCCGGATCGCGGTCTCGTCGGACTCCTCCAGCAGGGCCTGTTCCMAGTCCGTCCACAGGGCTGTGGCGCGGAAGTCCATCTCCAGCTTGAGCCGGCCGACCTCACTGCGCAGGAGCTGCGGGGYGACCTCCCCGAAGCACCCGTTCATGGCGCCGGCAGCCGCCGACGCGGCCCACGGCCGTGCGGACTCGCCGACCACCGCGACCCTGAGGCTCCGACGGGCGAGCACCAGTCCCAGTGACATGCCGACCGAACCGTTACCGACGACGACGACATCACACGTAGCCGACGGATCGCCCATGACTTCTGCTCCTCTCGCGCAACACTTCTCACCAGTCCGTACCGGTCGGGTCCCGGCGGGGGATCATGTGGGCCGCGGCTATGCTGACCGGTGGCGACCGGGAGCCGGCGTAGGGAGAACAGTGGCGGTCCGTGACGGTGGCGGTTCGGCCCCTGTGGGCTCGCAGGAGCAGGCAGTGGACCGGGTGCGGGAGACCGTGGCCCGCAGCCGCAGGTACGGGGCGGTGGCCCCCGAGACGGTGCGTCGTCTCGCCGAGCGTGCCCTGGTCGCCTCCCGGGGGGACGAGCCGGAGGCGGTGAAGCGCACCAAGCGGTCGCTGCACGAGATCTACGGCGCCTACCTGCCGGAGCGGGCCCCCGGCTACCCGGGGCTGCTGCGCGACATCGGTGYGGCGGTCGGGGGCGGGGATCCGGACGCCGTCGCGGCGGCCGTGTCCCGGGCGRTGCGGGTGCACGCCTCCACCCGTGAGCGGCTTCCGTACCTGCGGGAGTTCTACGCCGCGGTGTTCGGCGCCGTTCCCACGCCGGCCGTGGTGCAGGATCTGGCCTGCGGTCTGAACCCGCTGGCCTTCGGATCGATGGGCCTGCCCGCGCAGACCACCTACCTGGCCTCGGACATCGACTCCCAGCAGATGGAGTTCCTGGACCGGGCGCTGGACCTGCTGGAGGTCGAGCACCGGGTCGAGGTGGTCGACCTCGTGTCGGGTGCCGTGCCCGCGCAGCACGCCGACGTGACGCTGGTGCTGAAGACGTTGCCCCTGCTGGAGCGCCAGCGCGCCGGCGCCGGCTGGGAACTCGTCGACGCGCTGAGGTCGCCGTTCGTGGTGGTGAGCTTTCCGACCAGATCGCTGGGGCAGCGTTCGAAGGGCATGTTCCAGACGTACTCGGCCGCCTTCGAGGCGCAGGCGGCCGAGCGGGGCTGGACCTTCGACCAGGCCGAGATCGCCAACGAGCTCATCTACATCGTGCGCAGGTGACCGGCCGGGGATTTCCCGGCCCGYGGCCGGATCGACCCGGCAGGCATCGGCCCGGCAGACACGGCCCCCGGGCGGTCTYCCGGTACTCGGAACAGGTCCACCGACCATGGTCACCGGTCCTCCGGGCGACGCAGCACCATGAGGACGTCCCGCGGACCCGGGCGGGTGGGGGCGCCGCGKCGGGCGGACCACCGGGCGGCGAGCTGCCCGGGGTCGACCGTGCGCAGGAGGCTCGGGTCGAAGGCGGGAAGATCCAGGCGGTAGTCCAGCTCGTGCGTGGCACTCACCTGCACCCAGTCCAGACCGGACCCGAGCGCGGCCTGCACGTAGTCCTCGAAGAACATCCGGTTGACGGTGTCGCTGTCGAACACGTGCCAGACCAGGAGATCGATGAGGTCGGCAGGCAGTGCACTGGCCAGCAACGCCCGCAGCTCGTCCCGGGAGTAGGCGAGATGGGCCCAGGGCGGTAACAGGGTGTCGCGCCAGAAGAGCAGGTCCTGCTCCCGGTAGCGCACGTACTCGAGCTGGTGCCCGTCCACCGCACTCCAGATCGGGCCGAAGTGCGCGTACAGCAGGCCCCCGGGACGCAGGACCCGGTGGACCTCGGCGAGCACGGCGGGTACGTCCACGAACTGGAAGGCGTTGCTGGAGAACACGGCGTCCGCGCCGCCGTCGGGTACCGGCATCTGCTCGGCCGGCACGGGCAGGACACGGTACCGGTCCCGGGCGTCCCCCCGGGCCGGGCGACGGGGGTCGACGGCGACCCAGGAAGCCACGTCGCAGGCCCGTGCGTGGTGGGGGGGAAGAGACCCACMGATCTCGACCACGTCCGCTCCGGCCAGTGGTACCCGGGCGGCGAAGTCGGCGAACACCGCCTCCTCGTCCAGGGCGAGCCCCCCGATGACGCTCATCGGGCTCCCGGTGCGGTGAGCGTCGCGTGCTCCAGGGCCACCGGGCGGCGGCGGAGACGGGACTGGGTCACCGCCTCCGCGATGCGYAGCGCGGCGAGGGCGTCGTCGAGCGTGCAGGGACTGGGACCGCCGGTGSTCACCATGGTCACGAACGCCTCCATCTCGACCCGGTACGCCGTGGCGAACCGGTCCATGAAGGACGACCAGGGCTGCGCGGCGGGTACCGGCCCGTCKGGTTCGACCGAACGCAGCGGCACCCGGGCGTCGAGGCCCACCGAGATGCTGGCKGAGGTTCCGGCCAGATCCATCCGCACGTCGTAGCCGTGCCCGTTGTAACGGGACGCCTGCAGGGTGGCCAGGGAACAGTCGTCGAGGGTCAGCAGCACCACGGTCTCGTCCACGTCGCCGACGTCACCGAAGTACTCGGCGCCGCGCCGGGCACCTGCGGCGAACGCCTCGACCACCTCGCGTCCGCTCACCCAGCGCAGGGCGTCGAAGTCGTGGATCTGGCAGTCACGATGGATGCCGCCGGACACCGCCACGTAGTCGAACGGCGGCGGCTGAGGATCCGCGGTGACCATGTGCACGCGCCGCAGCTGACCCAGGGCACCGGATCTCAGGGCCTCCCGCCCGTTGCCGAACCCGGTGTCGAACCGGCGCTGGAAGCCCACCTGCACCGGGATCCCCGAAAGCCTGACCTCGGTGGCCACGCGTTCACCGACGCTTAGCTCCCGGAAGACCGGCTTCTCGCAGAAGGTCGGAATGCCCAGGGCGCAACACCGCAGGACGATGTCGGCGTGGGTGTCGGTGGGAGAGGCGATCGCCACCGCGTCCGGGCGGAGGGCGATCAGCGCCTCGAGATCCGCCGCGACCCGGGCCCCGGYCGCGCTCGCCCCGCGGGCGGCCTGCTCCTGGTCGACGTCGGTGATGACCAGTTCGTCCACCCGGGGGTCGTCGGCCAGCGTGCGGGCGTGCACGGCGCCGATTCGGCCGGCCCCGACGAGTCCGATCCGCATGTCAGGCCACTGGCCAGGGACGCGCGGTACCGGCGACGCGGTTCCAGACGTTGATCGCCGCGATCACCCAGACCAGTTCGGCCAGCTCCACCTCGGTGAGGACCACCGAGACCTCGCCCCACATCTCGTCCGTGACCGGCCGGCGGTCCATCTGGGTGATGGCCTCGGTGAGGGTCAGCGCCGCACGTTCCTGTGCCGAGAAGTGCGGCGACTCGCGCCAGACGGGCAGGGCCAGCAGCTGCTTCTGGGTCGCGCCGGCCTCGAGGGCGGCCGGGCTGTGGGCGCCGACGCAGAAGGCGCACCCGTTGATCTGGGAGGCCCGGGTGCGGACCAGTTCCAGGAGCGAGGCCGGCAGGCTGACCTTGTCGGTGGCGGCGTCGAAAGCCTCCATGGCCGACATGATGTGGGGAGCCGTAGCTGTTCACGTCGGTTGGGTGGCGGCCTTGTAGATCTTGTTCGGTGATCGTGTGGCGTTCGCGGGCTGGTGGGTGATGATCGGATAGCGTCCGGGACGTGGAGTCAGGCGGCCGTCCGACGTACGAGGAACTCGTGCGTCTGCTTGCGGACCGGGACGCCACCATCGCCGCCCAGGCGGCCACGATCGCGGAGCAGGCGCGGCTGGTCGAGCGGCTGGTCGGGCAGGTGGAGCAGCTCACCGACAGGGTCCGCGAACTGGACCGCCAACTCGGCAGGGACAGTACGAACTCGTCGTGGCCGTCGTCGTCGGACAGCCCGTATACGAAGAAGAAGGCCAAGCCCCGGTCGTCGCGGACGTCGATGGGCCGGCCGAGGGGTAAGCAGCCCGGCGCGACGGGCGCGACCCGTCAGATGGTCGACGACCCGGACGAGATCCACACGATCGACCCGTCGTTATGCGCGGACTGCGGGTTCCCGCTGGCCGGAGCGGCGAGGCTCACGACGCGGCGCCACCAGATCTTCGACCCGCCGCCCCCGCCGCGCCCGTATGT
>NZ_MAQZ01000107.1:0-20920 GCF_001756285.1 Frankia sp. CgMI4 | reverse complement strand
GCCCGCACCGTGGCGCGGATCCGCCGTCATGTCCGGCGGACCGTGACCACCGGCACGGGCCGGGCCCGGGTCACCCGGACGATCCCGAGCACTGTCACGGTCCACGTCCTGACGAGCCTCACCCTCGACGCGGTCACACCCGCTGATCTCGCGGGCTACGCCCGAGGGCATTGGACGATCGAGAACAAGGTCCACTGGGTGCGCGATGTGACGTTCCGTGAGGATGCCTCGCGGGTTCGGACCGGCCCACTGCCCCRCATCATGACCACRCTCCGTAACCTGATCATCGGGCTGATTCGCCTCGCTGGCCATAACCRCATCGCCCCGACCATCCGCAGAATCCGACACGACAACGCCCTGCTCCTKGCCATCCTCACTCTCGACAACCCCGCTGACCTGCATCAATGACTTTGCGGGTCACCCTGCGCCTACGTGCATCTCGCGCGTGAACTCACGCTGGAGCTCGACAAGCACGTGGCGCTGCCTGATCTCGATCTGCCACGCGTCATATTCGACGAAGAACGGCCACCTGATTCCGCCGACATCGAGCAGACGGCGGCCCACGTCCGTCATCACTGGGGCGTCGCACGTGGCCCAGTTCAAAATGTTGTACGACTACTAGAGGCAAACGGAATTGTTGTCGTGCGTTTTCGCGTCAGCATCGAGAAAGTCGATGCGTTCTGCGTCGACTTCCCTGACAGGCCCGTTGTCGCTCTCGGTTCGGACAAAGGTCTGCGGGACCGCTCCCGCTTCGATGCCGCCCACGAACTAGGCCACCTGGTCTTGCACGGCGCCACCGGACCGACAGGCGAGAAGGCCACTGAGCGCCAAGCCCACGAGTTCGCGGCCGCGTTTCTTATGCCAGCCGATGACATCAAGTCCGAGCTTCCAGACTCGCTCGACTGGCCTGCCTTTATGCGCCTGAAGACAAAATGGCACGTATCGCTAGCTGCGCTCCTGGTCAGAGCTAAGACACTCGGTGTTATGAATGAACACACCTACGCGCAGGGTTGGAAAACCCTGTCTGCCCGAGGATGGCGGAGAGTGGAGCCAGGTCCCCTCGGGAATCCTGAGGCTCCGGTACTCCTACAACGCGCACTGGAACTTATGGATACGACTGGTGTCTCGTTCGCCGAGTTCATCAATCGCTCCGGACTCCCAGAATCGGATGTCCGGATTCTCCTTAGTCGAGATTTCGGGGAACGTCCCCGCGTGGAGTTCTAGAATTCCTTCGCTATAGGACGGTGTCGCTCTGCAGTCTGCCCGCGACGGCGTAGAGGACAGGGGCGGTTGCAGTCCCCGGGTACTCCAACGCGCCCCGGCCAGCCGGCGCGAGCTGTCGCGGCCACCAGGGCCGCGCAGAGCGTGCACCAGGGGGTGATGACGCCCGTTGGATGGCCACCCCACTCACTCATTGACTTCAGCGCTGTGGGCTGAATCGTCGTTCATACCCGTCTGACTCCGGTTCAGCGGGCCGCCTGGCGCTGCTGCTCTCGCGAGGGCCGAGGCCTTGCGGGTCCAGCCAGTCCGGCTGTCAGCGGACCTGACCGAGCAGGCGATGGTGCGGCGGAGTGCCTGGCGAAGGTGGCCGCAGCCGCAGCTGCGGCGCGGGCCTGCTCATGCTGGCCGGCCGCCTCGCGCCAGACGACGATGGCGGCGGCCAGGTCAGCGAGGGCGGCGAGTAGCCGCAGCCAGTCGGCGTCGCGGTCGTCGTGGTGGAGGCGGCCGAGGCCGTTCAGGTCGCGGGCGGCCGCGCGTAGTGCCCGGGAGAGTGGTGTCGCCGGTGCGGGCCGGTGCCAGGGGGTGCGGCCGGCGCGGGTGAGCTGTTCGGCGGCGGTGGTGAGCGGGCCGGGGCGGCCGTGCTCGCCGGCGCGGGCGGCGGCCGCCAGGGCGCCGGCAGCCGCCGCAGCCGCCGGGTCGGGCGGGCTGTCGGTGGCGTCGGTCGCAGCCTTCGCCGCGGCAGCGAGCGCGCGCCGCTGGGCGCGGCCCGGGAACGCCACGCCCAGCTGCCTGATGGCCGCCGGCTCCGGGCCGCCCGGGTCCGGGGCGCCGGGGGTTTCGGCCCAGCGGGCGCGTAGCTGGGGAAGGGTGAGGTGCTGCGCGAGCCGGCCGCCGCCGTACCAGACCGGCTTGCCTTCGGCGGTGAGATCGCCGGGCAGGGCGACCGCGTAGCCGGTGACGGTCTTGGGGTCAACGCTGCTGTACCGCAGCCGGACCTCCACCCCGGCCTTGCGCAGCGCGGCGAAGAACTCCCCCTCGCCGGCCGCGCTGGTCGCCGCGGCCTCGACCGAGCGGCGCAGCGTGACGCGGGCGGGTATGGCCGAGCCGGCGCGGGCGGCTTTCTCGGTCTCCGCGCGGGTCGGCTGCCGGTCGCCGGTCCGGTTGCGTGGCGCGGTGGTGCGCAGGCCGTAGCGGGCCTCGGCGGCGCGGCAGGCCTCGCCGACCCGGTAGTAGTCGCCGCGGGCCGCGACGGCTCGCCCGTCGAGGCCGACGAGGAACGCGGCGATGTGGATGTGGTCGTCGGCGTGCCGCACGGCCACCCAGCGGCAGCCGGTACCGAGCTCGTCGACGAGCCCAGCGCGGGTCACCATGTCGGTGGCGATCTGCGACCACTCGTCGCCGGTAAGACGGCGGTCTTCGGGGGCAGCACGGACCGAGACATGCCAGACCGGCTTGGCTTGTTTGCGGCTGCCGGTGAGCAGGTCCAGATCGGTCAGCCGTTCGCCGAGCTCGGAGACGTCACGTCGGCCGTTTGGGCGGGTGGGCGGTTCGAGGAACGCGGAGGACTCCGGGCCGCCGGCGTAGCTGGCGACCACATGCGGATCGGTGTGCTCGTTGGCCTGGCCCGGGCCGAACAGGTACCGCAGCAGCCGGCCGGCCCCACGGCCGCGCTGCACCTTCGCGATCACCGGCGGCGGTACTCGGCGACCAGGACATCGACCCGGCGGGCCACGACATTCGTCAGCTCGACCGCCTCCGCCAGACCCGCCGGCATCGGACCGCCCCGACTACGATGCCACAGCTTGACCGACTGGTTGACGAGGTTCCCGTACTGACGCAGCAGGACGCTGGCATCCACCCACGCCTCCAGCAGCGCCCGATCCACACCCACCACCGCCGGCATCGGCACCACCACCGGCGCCGGGTCGGCCTGGTCCGCCAGGCGCAGGCCCGCCTCGACGAGGTAGCCACCGAGACGCAGCCCGACTCGGGCAGCCGCCGCCTCCAGCTTTTCCCGCTCGTCTGGCGTCATCCTCGCGCTGGCCTTGTCGGTGCGGACCTGCGCCGCATGGCGCCGCCACCGACCCGTCGCCCGCTCACCCATCCCCGGCCTCCAGCCGCGTTCTGACCGTGCACGGTCGGAACGATCGACCTCGGGCTCCGCGTTCCGACAAGTCGGACGAAACGGAGAAGTCGGACTTCTACGCCTAACTTGCTCCCCGCACGCCAGTCGATCAAGATGCTGGCGGCGGGGTCGTGGCTCCAACTCGGAATGTACGTCCCAGCGCAGAGGCCCACTCGTCCGCGGCACCGTAGTCATCGGGTCTCGGCCGGCTCTCGGGCCACAGGCGGTCGCGGATCTGACGAACCCGCAGCGCATGCTCACGAGCAAACCGGTCGCCGCCAGGGGACCGCGCGGCGGCGTTGTCGAGCGCGGCGGCCAGGCCGTCGAGAAGCGCGACCGCGTCCAGAATTTCTGCGTGCAGCGGCGCCGCCGAACCGCGGACCCTCGGCGCATGCTCTCGTGAGGCGACTGCTTGACGCGCCGCGCGGAGCCCCAGGTGCGCGTAGGTCAAAGCAACAGCGGCGATAAGGACGACCACGACATCGAGCACGATCCAGGCCATCCCTCGATGCTGGCGACCAGTCGTCCACCCGTCAGCCGGTTCGGCCCTCCGCTTACGTCCGTAGGCGTGATCAGTCGTGTCAAGTCACCGATCCGTCCGTGCCGGCRCACGCCTCGACAATCGCTTCGACGATGGCGCAGAGGCGGTTAACCGTGCGTCAAGGCCACAGAAGCCAGCCAACGGATCGGACGGCGCGTTGGGTGCGAGGCGGGACGAGCCGTCACGATTGGCGCTCAACTGTCCGAATTTGGATACATGACGCWGGCAGTCCGCTACTGTGTGATCCCGTCGACGCGCGGGGGTGGAGATGGGCTACCAGGAACGGACCTACCACGGCCTTCAAGGGCGCGCCGCAAGGCCGACCGTCTCCCGTGTGACCGGACGCTGGGCGCGACGAGGCGCACTCGCTGAGGACTCAGACGAGTGGCACCCGAGCCGAGTGCTCGTCGAAGTGCCGGCGAGCGGTCCCACAGCGCGCGAGAAGACCGAGGTGCTGCGCCTGCTGTCCCCGCCCGAGGAGTGTGACTTCGGCTGGGGCTACAACGGCCACGGCACCAGCCATACGGCGGCGGCGGTGCTCGCCGACGCGCTCGACGTCGATATCGAGACCATCGCGTTCGTGGGCTCGCGGCCCGACAAGACCCTGGCGGACCTCCGCGAGGATTTCTGCGCCGAGGTGCTGACCGACCTGTGCGACGAGTGGCGACTCAACCGGCGCGCGATTCTGCGCTGGACTGTCGGCTGGTACGCCAAGTACGGCCTGACGAAGGCGCCGCCGATCCTGATCGACCCCGAGTGGACAGGCGAGTAGGTCACAGGAAACGAGACGGAGACTCACGTGGCTTACGTGATTCGTCACAACCCTTCGCTCATCCTTGGCACCTGGCCCGGGTGCGACCCCGAGAATCGTCTCCAAAACGGCTTCCAGACCCATACGGTTCCTACCTACTGGGTGCTGTCCGGCCCAGGCAGCCAAACGAGTCGCACCTACTGCCGGGCTTGCGCCACGCCGGCCATCCTTGCGGCGATYAAGCTCGAAGACATGCGGCCCGAGTACCAGCCGAGAGGATAGGACTCCGATGGTCCTCCAGCGGCCTCTTGCCCTTGCAGCGCCGCGCTGTGCAGCTCACCCACTCTGCGGCCGCATCACCGAGGCACTGCCCAGCTCAGAGCCCGCCGTGGCGCCACCGCCATATCCGGCGCATCGCCCGAGGCTCGATGCCCGGGGGGAACTCCAGCACCGGCAGCACTCCGCCAAGTCATTCACGGCGACATGCACCAACGTGGTGCCCACCCCAACTCCGGCTCCCGACCGGTTCGCACCCGGACAGGTTGCCCAAACCGCGACGAACCGCCATCGCCGCTTTCATTTCATGTCGACGAAGCGGCTGTAGTTCCCTTGGAAGGCGACCGTGATYGTGCCGGTCGGGCCGGTGCTTGATGGAAGCCGAGCGGGYAATGTCGAGACACAGCATCGACTTCCCCAGGGCCGGCCGGCCGCCGATGACGATGACCTGCCCGGGATGCAGGCCGTTCGTCAGCTCGTCGAGATCCGCAAAGCCGGTCGGGACGCCGATCAGCGTGCCGTCGCGGGCTTCGATGGCCTCGATCTCCTCAAGGGCGGGATTGATCAGGTCGCCAAGCGGCTGGGCTGGTGGCAGCTTCGGCGTGCCGGTGACCCGGGTCGTGGCCCGCGCGACCCGCGGTGYGTTGAGCACGACCTGGTCGAGAGTCGTCTCGATGATCCGCCGGGCCGGCCGGTCGGTGTCTGYCCACGCCCGGATCGCGGCGAGCACCTCCCCGCAGGGAGCGTCCGGCGTGACCCGGGTGTCCAGCACGATCGCGGACTCGTGGTTGCCGCGTAGCCCGGAAAGGGTCAGGTTCGCCGACCCCACCAGCGCCGTCTGCGTGCCGTCGGTCCGGCGGACGTAGTAGCTCTTGGCGTGCATCATCGCCCGGTCGTCGTCGACGAGTACCAGCGTCGCCCGTGTGCCGTGCGGCTCGAACAACCGGGTGAAGGCGGCGAGGTCRCCAGCCGTGACCTGGTCCTCCCGGGCACCGGTGACCAGGTGGGCCTCCCCACCCCGCTCCAGTAGCGCTGCCAGTTGCGGCTCGATCAGCTTCAGGCCGTGCCCGGTCAGGTAGCCGGTCCGCGCGGCGAAGACTTGCGCCTGGTCGAGCTCGGCGAGCAGCCACTGCTCGACGGTGTGATCAGGCCCGCCGACAGCGGTGTCGAGATAGCGCATAGGAAAGGCCCTTTGTCCGCGATGGGTGATGATCGCCACCGTAGACGCCCGGTCCGACAGCGCCTACCTGCTTGTCCCGACAAGTCGGGAACGCTCGGCATGCGGCCCGCGCCCGACCGGTGCCCGCGGGTCAGATGTCATGTCCCGGTGGATCTGCCGCGCGGATCGTCGCGCGCCAGGTGCCTCGAGCGAGGATGATCGCGCCGTCGGGCAGGATCAGAGCGTTCGCGCCGATCCACGGGGCCATGCCGAGGCGTAGCCAGTCGTCGCGGACCCGATCGAGGAGGTCCCACAGCCTGCGCGGGCCGCCCTGGTGGACGAGCGGCCGGTTGGCGCCGACGGCGGTGGCTCTGGCCCATGACCCGTCGGGATGGGCCAGCAGCGCAGTGTGCTGCCCGTCGGGGTCGGGCCGCAGGTAGTGGTGGGTGACGTCGACGCCGGCGGCGAGCGCGAGCATGGTCGACAGCTCCCAGGCGTCCGCGACGTTCAGGACTGGGTACCGGCCGGGGCCGACATGTTCACCTTCGCGGTTTGCGAGCTCGTCGAAGTCGGCCCAGGGCGGCGGATAGTCGGGGCCGCTACGGGTGGCCAYGAAACCGGCCCAGTCTCTGGCGACCCGGCCGCGGACCTCCCCGTCCGGGTTCTTCCAGGCGGTGAGGACTATCCAGGTGCCGTGGATGGTGGTCACGAACCGGCCAGTCGGGCGCAATGCGGCGAGCCAGGACGGGGGGATCCACCGGACCGAGACCGTCGACACGAGCCGGTCGTAGCTGCCCGGTAGCTGCCCCGTCGCGTCGACTGTCTCCGCCGCCGGCTGGAGGCCGATCGCGGCGAGCCTGCTGGCCGCTGTGTCGACAAGGTAGGAGTCGACGTCGATCGTGGTCACGTGCCGCTCCCCGTAGCGGGTGGCGAGCAGCGCGGTGCCGTAGCCCGAGCCGGTGCCGACGTCGGCGATGTCGAGACCGTCGGCGAGCTGGGCGTGCTGGTACATCGAGAGCAGCAGCGATGRYTGTGTCGATGACGACGTCGGCCGGCCGACGGGCGCCCCGGCGTCCGGGCCGCTGTGGTCCGCGTGGGCCGGCCCGACCCGGGTCACGAGCGACCGGTCCGCGTAGGCATCGGCGAGCGGGCCGTGGTGCAGTCGCCACCCGGCGCCGTCCCGTTCCCACCATGCCGGCACGAAGTGGTGGCGGGGGACCGCGGCGACGACTGGGTACCAGCGGGAGCCGGGGTGGGTGGCGATATCGGCTAGCGCGCGGGCATGCGGCTGCCAGTGGTCCGTGTTCGTGGTCGTGTTCATGGCTGCCCGAACCTTCCCGCGACAGGCTCAGGCGCCAGCGCCGTCGCCCCGCGTCGGCGCGGCCTGCGCACGGTCCGTGGGCCCGTCAGCGGTGCTTCTCTGCGTCCGTCGCTCACGCCGCCGCTCCGCTACCGTGGGACAGAGAGTGTTGGTCCAGCCTTCGAGACCACGGCATGGGCGCATCTTGTGACCATGGCTGGTCGCGGTGGCCCCGCATGCCGCGTACGGCAGGATGAGCATCATGCAGAGCGACCTCCTCGACCTCGCGGAACGCAATCGGGTGTCGGCCTTGGCGGTCCTCGACCCCAAGACGCAGGAGACGCTTGGTCAGTTCTTCACCCCAGCTCGGGCAGCGTCACTGATCGCGAGCATGCCGCGGCTTCCCGATGAAGGCAGCATCAAGATCCTAGATCCCGGCGCAGGGTCGGGGATGCTGTCGGCCGCGCTCGTCGCTCGGGTGCTGGCTGAGCGGCCGAACCTGGCGGTTCACGTGGTCGCCGTCGAGTGCGACGAGGGCGTGGTGCCTCAGCTCTCGAACACCCTCGAAGCGTGCAAGATCGCAGGCGATGGGCGGGTGACGGTCGAGCTGGTTCAGGCCGACTTCATCGCGGCCTCGACCGGACTTGATGCGGATGAGCGACTTGCCGGGTTCGACCTGGTGATTCAGAACCCCCCCTACGCAAAGCTGGCCGCCTCCTCGGCCTCCCGCACAGCCGTCCGGGAGGCCGGAGCGGACGCACCGAATCTCTACGCCGCCTTCCTCGCACTCGCGGCGCGAGCACTCCGCGACGGCGGACAGCTGGTCGCGATCACGCCGCGGTCGTTCGCTAATGGGCCCTACTTCGGGACCTTCCGCTCATATCTACTCAACCAGATCGCGCTCGACCGGGTGCACGTATTCGCGTCCCGGTCAACCGTCTTCGCGGACACCGGCGTGCTACAGGAGAACGTGATCATATCCGGCACCAAGAACGGTGATCGAGAGACCGTCCTCCTGTCGGCCAGTGATGGTCACGAGGATGACGCGCAGCATCGAGAAGTGGCATATGCCGACGTCGTGCATCCTGACGACCCTCAGAGGTTCGTCCGCATCGCCACCAACGACGAGGACACCGCCATAGCCGAACGGATGATGTCGCTACCACACACCCTTGCATCGCTCGGTGTGACCATATCTACCGGCAGGGTAGTCGACTTCCGATCACTTGAGTGCCTCCACCACAGCCACGTCGACCGTGGCGTACCGCTCGTTTACCCAGGCAACGTGCGCGACGGTCTCATCTCGTGGCCGCGGGACATTCGCAAGGCCCAGTGGTTTGCGCCGATCACTGAGAAGGACGAGCGCATGCTCGTTCCCGAGGGCTGGTACTGCGTCGTGAAGCGGTTCTCATCCAAGGAGGAGCGGCGCCGCATCGTGGCTGCCGTATGGTCCCCCGAGAGCGTCCCGGGCCCTGTCGCGTTCGAGAATCACGTCAACGTCTTTCACATCAAGGGCGGGGGGCTCGACCGCGACCTCGCTTTCGGCCTCTCGATGTGGCTCAACTCCTCGCGGGTCGACAAGTTCTTCCGAACCTTCTCCGGCCACACCCAGGTCAACGCCACCGACCTCCGGGCCATGCGATTTCCCGACAGCTGGTCACTCCGACACATGGGGCACCTTGCTCCGGAGGCGCTCCCGCCGCAAGACGATATCGACGTCATCGTGKCGCAGGCGTTGAGCCCAGCTGGGGCCGCCGCATGAGCACCAACAAGATCGAAGAGGCGAGCCGCGTCCTCGAAGCTCTCGGTATGGATGCGGAGCGGTCCAACGAACGATCCGCCCTCACTCTCCTGGCTCTACTTCGCCTCCGCCCGGACGAGCCGTGGTCAACTGCCGCCGACCCRATGCTCGGAACGCGCGCCATCATGGACTGGATGCGTAACGAGTACGGCCGGAACTACRCTGCCAACACACGTGAGACCATCCGGCGGTTCACTCTCCACCAGTTCGCCGCTGCCCTGCTGGTGCAGCAGAACCCAGACCAGCCAGACCGGCCGATCAACTCGCCGAAATGGAACTACCAGGTCACGCCGCAAGCGCTTGCCGTGATCCAGAAGTATGACACGCCAGAGTTTGACGACGCCGTCACGGACTACCTCGCGACTGTGCCAGGGCTGAAAGCGCAGTATGCGGCTGCCAGAGAGATGAACCGCATCCCCGTGACGCTCCCGCATGGCGAGCCTTTTACGCTCTCTCCTGGCGGGCAGAACGTTCTGATCAAGCAGATGGTAGAGGAGTTCTGCCCGCGGTTCACTCCCGGCGGCGAAGTGTTATACGTCGGTGACGCCGACGCCAAGTGGGCATACTTTGAAGCCGACCGGCTCGCTGCCCTCGGCGTCGCTGTTGACGAGCACGGCAAGATGCCTGACCTGGTGGTCTACCTGCCGGGTCGAGACTGGCTCGTTCTGATGGAGGCCGCGTCGTCTCACGGACCGGTCGACGCCAAGCGCCACAGAGAACTTGCCTCGCTGTTCGCGGACGCCACACCCGGCCTGGTCTACGTCTCCTGCTTTCCCGATCGACGCGAGATGAAGAAATACCTTCATCAGATCGCCTGGGAGACCGAGGTTTGGTGCGCCGAGGACTCAACCCATCTGATCCACTTCAACGGCGAACGCTTTCTGGGCCCATACGACTAGCCGATGAGCCTCGGACGCTCGCCGCGTGCCCCAGATACGTGCAGTAGGTTCCCTGTGATCTTCCAATCGGTGTCGAGCTGTCAGCGGCTTCCCTGGCTGTATGTCAGTAGGCGCAGTGCTGATTTACCAGGTTCGGGTGGCAGTTCTGGCGTCGGCTCGGCGTGGCGTGATCGTGGACGTAGGACCTGATCAGGCACCGGTGATTTCGAGGTCCGGGCCTCGGGCGGTGCAATCGACATGGGTGARCATGGCCAGGAGTGGTTCGTGACCACCAGTCAGTGCTTGGTCCCACTGGCCAACCAGCTCGTCGAGCATGTGGGTGTACGAGCGGATGGCCACGGTGATGCCGGTCACCGTGTAGGGCGCCGGAACGCCTGCGGCTCGCTGGGCCCAGGTGTCCCACTTCGCGTCGCCGTGACGATGGTGGTTGGTGCCGGCGTCGCGGTCGCGCAGCAGCATCGCGGCGACGAGGACGTGCCTGGCCAGCTGGAGCGTGAGGTGAGCACCGATGAGCATGTCTCCGCGGGCTGCCTTGACCGCGGCCAGGACCGCGTCGAACCGATAGCGGTTGACCAATGTCTCCATAGGGTCGCCCTCGGACGGCGGTGAGGTGGCCGTCTGGCCTTGCGGCTGGTCGCTGGCGGGCGTCCTGACGGTGATGTCCAGCCGTCGTAGGTCGCGGAAGACCAGGCGCGTCACGTGCTTGGTCGAGGCCTCGTTCTCGTCGCAGGCGAACAGCGGCGGCATCTCGCGGAGAAGGCGTTCGACGACTCCGTGAGCGACGCGCCGCGGGTCGTCGGTCACCACCACGAGGTCCAGATCAGACCAGCAGTCCAGATCTCGGGCCGGACCGGCCGCCGAACCGTGAACGTGAACGTCCCGGACCCGAGGATCCCGGCGGGCAAGATCCTCCAGCATCGGCAGAAGGTCCGCCTGCCAGCCGGCAGGTGGAAGTGGAACCTCGTGCACCGTTACGTCCTCCTCACAAGAAGCCGGTCGCGATGAGCCTGACTCTCGCCGCTACCAACGCGCCGGCGTACGACGGCTGGCTCCGTCCGGTTGTCGGCCAGCGCCTCGACGACCACCGACCCACGACCGCCCCCGCCGCAGCGCGCGTCGTGGGCTCCGTATGCCCGGCGAATCCACCGTCAGCCTGCTCCGAGCGCCGCGAGGCGGCCCACGTCTACCCCGATCGGCTTCCAGTTGCCGGCCAGTGGAAGATCCGCTTGAGAAGTGGAAGATCGTCGCGGGAGCCTACGGCTAGTGATCGAACTCGCCGTCGCGCACGCCCGCGACGAACGCTCGCCACTCAGCATCGCTGAAGAACAGGGCAGCGCCGTCAGGGTCCTTGCTGTCCCGGACAGCACGGCCGCCGTCGGGAAGGGCCGCCACCTCGACGCATTGGGTCTTGTCGCCGCTGTGCGTCGACTTCACCCACACCAAGCGCSAGCCGTCAGCGGTCAGGGGCGCCATGTCGTCATCGCCTTCTCTCGAGCTCTTCGGCAAGGTCAGCTATGACGGCGCACGACGCTGCGGGGCTTAGTGCCAGGGACGCGAGAGCATCGCGCGCCGCGGCGAACGGCGCGGTGTCGGCGACCTCGTCCACGAACGTGCCCGCGCCGCGGTGTTCCAGATGCACGACGGGGCGCGCCCGGTCGAACTCGAAGAGCACGAACGACCCGGTCGTGCCGGGATGGGCGCCGAGGTCGACGGGCAGAACCCGCAGCGTTATCGATGGTCGTGCCGCGACAGCGATCAGGTAGCGCAGCTGGGCGRCCAACACCGCCGCTCCACCGACGGGACGGCGTAGTACGCCCTCGTCGAGCAGCACCTGTAGCACGGGCGGATCAGAACGGCTCAGGATGGCCTGCCGCCCGAGCCGCGCCGCGACCCGACCCTCTGCGTCGTGGGGAGTAAGGCCCGCGCTGGCCATGACCCCGCGGATGTAGTCCGGGGTCTGGAGCAGCCCGGGGACCAACAGCATCTCGACGTTCGTGATTCGGTTCGCCTGGGACTCGAACCCGATCAGCGCGGTGAGGCCCGGGGGCAGTCCGGGCCCGCCGGACGCCCACCAGTCGGGCCGGTCAGCCTCGCGGGCCTGTTCGAGGAGCCGTTCACGGCCGGGGCCTGTGACTTTGTAAACGACGAGCAGCGAGGCGACGTCTTCGACGCTGATTCCGCGCAGCCCGTTCTCCAGCCGGCTAAGCGTGCTGGCCGACCAGCCCAGTCTCTCTGCGACGGCGCGGCTGGTCAGGTTGCGCGCGACGCGCAGATCCCGGAGTTCAGCGCCGAGCCCTCGTGCGCGGACGGATGGCGGTCGCCGAGGCATTTCGCTCCCCTCCTGGGTGCTCGTGGTCGGCTCACCGGCCGACGGCGTCGGCACGCTGGTGGGCAAAGGCGAGGTCCCCGAGCGACTCCAAACTGATGCCGAGCCGCGGACCGCTCTCGCGTCAGGACACCGGCCCCGCGAGCGCCTGGGAAGACTGCAACTGCCAGGGGCAGGCACCCCTGGCCGCAGCGGCGGCGCGGTAAGCGTGACGAGGCCCACCGGAAACGCAAAGGCATGGCGGACGGCGTGATCCGGCAGGCAGCATCTGGATATGCGTGTTCTGCTGCTCGGCGGTACCTGGTTTCTCGGTCGGGCGGCAGCGGGCGAGATCCTGGCGCGCGGCTGGGAGCTGACCGTCTTCACGCGCGGCCGGTCGGGCGCGGCGCCGGCGGGCGCGGTCGCTGTCACCGGGGACCGGACGAGCCCGGCTGACCTCGCCGCTCTCGCGAAACGCGGCCCCTGGGATGTCGTTATCGACACGTCGGCCACGGACATCGCGCCGCGGGACGTTCTCACCTCGGCCACGCTGCTCGAACCGGTGGCCGGTGCCTACGTCTTCGTGTCGACGGTCAACGTGTACCGGGATTGGCCAAACGAGCCGCTCGACGAAAGCTCGGAGCTGCTGGACGCCCCTGCCGACGCCGACGCCGACTTCGGCCGTCTCCCAGCGGACTGGACGGGCCCGGACTGGTACTACGGGCGGCAGAAGGCCGGCGCGGAGAAGGCGGTCCGTGAGACCTTCGGGGACCGCAGGTCCGTGGTCTTACGGCCGGGCGTCATCCTGGGGCCGGGCGAATATGTCGGACGCCTGCCGTGGTGGCTCAGCCGGGCTGCCCGCGGCGGCATCATCCTGGGCCCGGGCGATCCGGCTCGCCGTATTCAGCCGGTCGACGTCCGCGATCTGGCGATGTTCGCCCTCGACCTGGCCGCCGCCGGGCAAAGCGGTAACTACAACGTCACCGCGCCGGGCGACGAGACCTTCGGCGACCTCCTGGACGCCTGCGTCGAGGTGACCGGCCGGCAGGGCGTCGTCGAGTGKGTCGCCGACGAGCTACTCCTGAGCGCCGGTGTGCGGCAGTGGACGGAGCTGCCGCTGTGGCGCACGAGCGCTGGTGTGTGGGCTGTCGACTCGTCAGCGGCGCGAGCCGCGGGCCTGTCGACGCGGCCGATCCGTGAGACCGTGCGCGACACCTGGCTGTGGATGCAGGCTGGCGGTCGTCCGGTGGAGCATCCTCGGTGGCGCGAGCACGGGATCTCCCCCGAGGCCGAGGCGGAGGTGCTGCGCTCGTCCCGGCTGCCGACGCCGCGGGAAGAGCTCAGCTCTCCGCCGTCGGCGCGGCAGGGCGGCTGAGGTCGGCCGGTGCGGGCGCCATCGCCGCCCAGTCCTCGATCGCGTCACCGTAGCCCCGCAGCGCCCCTGCCTGAGCGAGGTCCGGCGTAAGGAGCCGTAGGCGGACGGATTTCACTCGCTGCACCAGCCCATTGCCACGCCAGGAGACCGGGAGCGCCAGGACCGCGTCGAGCGCGGCGGCGGCCCCGTCGGCGTCGCGCTGGAMGAGGCGAGCGTTCGCCAGGTCGGCTTGAGCCTGCGCGACGATCATCGGTGGACGTTGCTCGCCGGGGAGGTCCGTGTACCGGTCCAGGGCGGCCTGGGCATAGGTGCCGGCGGCTACGGCGTCGCCGAGGAGAAGGGCTGTCGAGGCGTTGCTCATGAGCGCCCGCTCGATGCTCATGCCGAATTCGCCGTCGACGTCGTGCAGGTCATCGTGCTCCGACGGATCGTCGAGCGCTTCCGCCTCGGCCATCGCTGCCCGCGCGTTGGCCGCGTCGCCCAGATGCCCCCAGGCGCGGGCGGCGATGACGGCGATCCGGCGGCGTCCCACCGTGCCGACGCCCGGCGCCTCCGCCGCGGCCAGGGCATGGCGTAGGCCCTCGGCCGGGCGGCCCTGCCAGTAGGCGACGTAGGCCAGGGTGCCGCGAGCGAACGCCTGCAACGGGCCGAACTCGATCGTCTGCCCGTAGAGCGCAGCGGTGCGGGCGAACTGCGCGGCGGGCCGCAACAGTGCCAGGTCGAAGCACGCGGAGCCGCAGAGCGCCGCAGCCTCCCCGGCGAGCAGGTAGAGGCGTGCGAGCTGGCGGGGCGCCTGCGTCCGTTCGAGCGACCTCTGCGCGGCTTCCAGCAGCGCCTGCGCCTGCTGATAGGCGTCGGGAAGCGTGACCGCGCCGTAGTTCGTCGCCAGATACCGAAGATCCTCGTCTAGCTGGTCGATCTTCAGGTCCGGGAGAGCGCGGGCCGCGGCTTCGGAGGCGTGCTCGGCGGCCTTCCGCGCCTTCATCTCCACGCCGCCTTCGGACAGCGCGGACAGGCCTGCTTCGTACACCGCATGGAGATCGTTCCTCCCTGCCACGACCTGGGGAGCGATCCGGGCCGGCCGGGCCGCGCCAGCGGTGGCCGAAGGCGGATCCGAGTCGACGATGACGACACGACCCGCGGCCACCGATGAGGCCGGCGGGTTCCACCCCATGATGTCGGCCTCGTCGCCGAGCGCCAACACCGGCTGGACCTCGCGGGGATCCACGATCAGATCGGGGTCGGCGCGCGGCGGGAGAAGGCCKAATCTGCGCGCCTTTCGCTCCCTATCAGCCTGCTCGCGTAGGGCGGTGACCCGGCCGCCGGCGTCCAACGCCCTGTCGAGCGCCTGAGCAAGGCCCTCCGAAGGGACGTTGTGGCCGTTGACGGCTTCGGCGATCTGCTGACGTCGGTAACCGATCTGCCGAGACAGCTCGCTGTTGTTGGTCCCCTTGCTCGCGATGAGCTGGCGCAGCAGGTTGGACAGCTCGGCGAGTGCGCCGTCCGGCTCTCCCTCGGCAGGCACGGCGCCCACCTCCCCGTCGTCACGCCACGCCGTCGATGCCCCCGCTGGGGGCAGTCAGCGCCCCTGCCTGTTGCGGCCTGTGCAGGAACTTGCGCCGAGTGTGTCATGGATGCGACGGAAGCGGCACCAGTGAGTACGAGATTGCTCGCAGGTGGTGCGCATCCTCTTCGCGAGGACGCCCTGTCGCGCCTCCGTTGGAACGAGGGCCAGCCATGCCCGGCATTCAGCCGGGCCTGCTGAGCCTCCCAGGTGGCGGCGTCTACTCGTTCGCCGGAGTGAAGGGTCGTCGATGGTGATGGATGAGTCCGAACCGTTGCTGGCCGCTCTCATGGTGGAGATGGCGGCGACGGGCCTGCCTGCGCGGACCTCGATCCGTGCGTGGGTGCTCTCGTCGGTCGAGCGGGTGAGTATCCCCGGKGGCGGGACCGCGATCTTCAAGCATGCGCGGGAGCCGTTCACCGGTGAAGCCGACGTCCTGCAGCATCTGCAGGCGCAGGGTCTCCCAATTCCGCGGATCCTGGCGGAGGTCCGCCGTGAGCATGACCTCGGGATGCTCCTGGAGGATCTCGGCGAGCCGGTGCGCGACGCGACGGAGGCGGACGGAGCCGCGGCCGCCGTGACGGTCCACGCGGGGACACCTCCGGCAGGGCTTACGACCCTCGACCGCGCCGCCCTGGCCGCTCTCCCCGGTCGGRCACGGGCGAGCTTGGACGTGCTGCGTGCCCGTGGCCGGTGGGTCGACGCGGCCGGTCTCGACAAGCTCCTCGAACGTCTCGCCGGCGTCGCCTTCGACCTGGCTGACGGCGCCGAGACCCCCCCGTTCGGGCTGTGCCATTCGGAGTTCCATCCGACGAGCGTGCACATCGGCCTATCAGGGTGGCGGCTGCTCGACTGGGCGCGGGCCTTCGTCGGCCCGGGCCTGCTCGATCTCGCCTCCTGGCAGGGAACCACCGGCCCCGCCGATCTGACCGCCCTGCAACGCCTCATCCAGTCCTACATCCGCGCCGGCGGCACGCCCGAGGCCGCGACCCCACGGGCCGGGCTGCCGGCCGCGGCGTGGGCGATGGGCTGGCACCGCCTCTGGATCATCAGCTGGTACCTGGAGCAGGCGACCACATGGATCAACGACCCGTCACAGGACCCCTTTGTCGAGAGCGTCGTCCGGCGGCATTTGAACGAGGCGGCGCTGTTCCTGGGGGTGACTATGCCCTCGCCGTGAACGTGCCCTCATGGGACCGGCACGGCCGAGCCAAGATCGCCGCCGATGGGTTGAACACCCGGCCGGCGCGACACCGGTTCCGGTGGACACGGACTTGCGACGGCGACGCGGACCCTGGAGCCGAGCTTCTTGGCGAGGTGGCCGGGCGGCGGGTCATCGAGCTGGGTTGCGGCGCCGGCGACAACCTCGCCCACCTCGTCGAACGGGGCGCCCGCGGTGTGGGCCTGGACCCGGCGCGCAGCCAGATCCTCCGTGCCCGGGCCCGCTGGCCGGAGCCGCTGTTCCACCACGTCGACGCGGCCCGCTACCTGGCCAGCTGCGCGAAAGCGGACACGATCTTCAGCACCTACGGCGCGCTGGGCCTCTACCCGACCGCACCACTGCTCGCACTGATCTGCCAGGCGCTCCGGCTCGGTGGGCTGCTCGCGGCTTCCGCGCCGCTCGGCTCCGGCACAGACGTCGGCAGCCGATACACGGTGCGACTCTCGGACGGCGGAACCGCGCCGGTGATCCGTTTCGATCACACGCCCGACGGCTGGCGGGACCTGCTCACCGCCGCCGGGTTCGCAGACGTCGAGATCACGGTCGTCGAAGAGTCCGCCGCCCCGAACACCGTGATCCTGCGAGCCCGCCGCCCCGAACACCACCACCGCTAGGCCCTCCGCCCCGCGCACGGTCGCGGAGCCCTTGAACGGCCGCCCGACCCGGGGCCTGCACCGTCTTTCCCCGATGCCCCGGGCCGGGCGGTCCACCACCAGATGGAGAGGAAGGAGAACGATGCCGAGTGACCTGCCCTCGAAGGCTGTGCGCCCGGTCGCCGCCCGTGTCCCCGCGACGGCGGCCTCGGTGCCGCGCCTGCGTCGGGACGCCGTGCTGGTGCTGACTGYCTGGCAGGTCCCGCCCGGCACTATCGAGGCTGYCGCCCTGGCCGTCACCGAGCTCAGCGCCAACGCCATCACGGCCGGAACCGGCGATGACATCGCGATCCGACTCAGCGCCGCCCTCGACCACGTCCTGATCGAAATCTGGAACAACGGCACCACCGGTCAGCCCCAGCGCCAGCAGCCCACGGCCGACGACGAGCACGGTCGCGGCCTGCTTCTCGTCGACGCCCTCGCCGAGAACTGGGGGGCTTATGCCACGCCGTCCGGAGGAACGGTGGCCTGGGCGCGGATCGCTGGCGGCACCGTCGTGATCGAGCCTTCCCCGCACGAGGCGCCGCTGGCCGGCCGCGTACCCACCGCCTACCCGGAGCCCGCCCGGCCGGTCGTGTTCCGGACGGACGAGGAGACGCTGCGCCGCGTCGCCGACCGTCTCCGAGCCCTCGATACCTGGCACGACACCCCGGCCCTGTCCTCCGCCGGCCTGGTGCCCGTCTCCCCGACCCAGCCCTCGGCCGGCACCCGCGGCGCGGCGACCCCGCCACCCACACCGCGCACCGGGCGGGCCCCATTCGCAGCCCGCGCCGCCATCCCCTGCTGACGAGGAGCGGCACGTCATGCCCCCACTACCGCCCGACCCCGACGCGACCGGCAGCCCCTCCCTCCAGGCCCTCGTCAACGGCCTCGGCGACGTCGGATTCGTCGAGCCCGTGGATCTGAACACCGACMAGGCCCACCCGGCGCGGATGTACGACTACTACCTGGGCGGGAAGACCCACTTCCCGGCGGACCGTGAAGCCGCGGACAGGGCGCTGGCCGCGTTCCCGAACCTGCGGATCACCGCCCAGGAGAACAGGGCGTTCCTGCGCCGTGCCGTGGCGATGCTCGCCCGGATGGGCGTCACCCAGTTCCTCGACATCGGCGCGCACTAACTTCGCGAGGTACACCGAAAGATGTGACCTAGATCACTTCCTTAAGTGCAACGACTCGGCATGGCTGGGGTCTAGGGCTGCGGCTGGTTCTTGGCGGCTGCCGGTCGGTACTGCGTGATCCATGTCTCGACGTCGGCGGGTTGCCAGAGACGGACCGTACCTTGATCGATATGCGGTGCGGGGAAGTCTGGGCGGTGGGAAAGCTGGCGGGCACGCTCGGCCGTGATGCCGAGGCGTCGTCCAATATCGCCCGTCGTCCACAGGTCGTTCTCGCCCATGGGCTACAGCCTATTGGGGCACCCCAAGCATCTCGCTACTCTTGGGGTGCCCCAATAGGCGGCCCTGGCGGTGAGCTCCTACCCTCTCCGCCAGGGCCTTGATCTCGCACCCTCCTGGAAGGGAACGTGACCTATGCCCATGATCTCAGATGGTGAGTCTCGGCTGCCGGACAGCATGCGTTCGGATCTTAGTGTGGTGCTGATGGCGCATCCGGCGGAACCTCCGGCAGTCGAGATGCCGCCGGTCATACCGGGTTTCCAGGTCCGTCGGCCGGTACTCGTGTTTCCGGGCGGCATGCGGGTCTGTGTCGACGCTATGAGCACGGATCGTGAGGCGGCTACCTGGTGGGCCGATCTGGCGGTACAGGCTACGTATGCGTCCATCTGGCACGGCAACCGATCGGAAGACGAGCGAGAGATCACAAAGAGCGAGTAACGCAAGACCCGCGACCGTGCGGCGGCCGGTGACCTCGCCTGGGGTTGCCGGCCGTTCGCCGTTTCCGGCCTTCAACAACCTATACAAAGTTTGCGATGATGTAGGTACAGCAACGAAAGCGGCCCGACCGGTGCGGGAACACCGATCCGGGCCTGAGTCCCACAACCTGCCAGACCAGGAGCGGAACCTATGTTTACTATGCCAGATGATCCGGTGYGGCAGAGCGCCTACCTCGTTGATCAGTTGATTGTCAGGGTGCGTGAGGCGCTGGCATTGGTGGCGGCTGAGCTGGACGACGGTCCGCTTGCCGGTCCGCCCGGGAACCTCGTACCTCGCGCCGCGGCGTCGGCGCTGCGTGACCTGTCCGCGATGATCGGCGTCGTGACGAGTACGAACAGCCTCGCGGTCCTTGATGCGATGTGGTTCGGTCTGCTTGAGGCGTCGGACGGCGTGTCGGCTTGCCGCGCATCCGGCGAGGATGCGTGATGCCGGGGCTGGCGCGGGCGTTGAACTTCGTTCGTCAGGACGTCAGCGTGACCGAGCGGGATGATCAGCGAGCGGTGTTCGCTGCGGCATGCTCGGCACGGGCCTGGCAGGCCGGTGGGACGGTCTACCAGACCGCTGACAGGCTGCATGAGTGGGCGGCGGTCGTCCGGCTCGTCCACTCCGGCGCCTACGACCGGTTGGCCACCACTGAAGCGGGGCGGATGGCGGTACTGGGCATGCTGCGCCGCACGGGGATCCGCGTCCTTGCAGTATGTGACGGCGTGGATACGGGCGATCCGGTGGGCTGCGCTCTCGTCGACTCGCTGTTCACCTAAGAAATGATCAGGATCGGGTCGGGTGGCTGCAACGCCACCCGACCCGGTTTTTGATCTTTCACGGACCCCGGGCTGAGCTGATCTCCTCCGTCGGTCGGGCGGCTGCGCCCTACGTCGGGTTCTTCCGGCCGGGCAAGGGCGCCGACGGCCCGTACCATGCTGGGTGCGGCGCGTCCCTTGCCCGGCTGGGAGGTTCCGGCGTAGCCCCTCGGGGGTCCGGGCGGCGGAGGCGATCAGCGGACGTACGCGGCCCCTCCCCCTCCTCCAGAGTGAGGGCCGGGGTTTGGGGCGGAGCCCCAACAACCAGCAGCGGCACCGTCCTCGCGGACGTCGCGCGGCTCCTGGAGCACCGGCGCGGACCAGCGGCACTCTCACCGCCGATCGTCACGGACCCTCTGGCGGGGGGTCTGACGCTCCGACGCGCCGACGGGCCGACGCGCCCACGGGGCGACGCTCCGGCCGGGGTGCCGACCGGAGGGAGGCGGGACCCCGGCCGGGTGCGGCGATCCCGTAGGCGCGGCACGCACGGCGACGCGCGGCGCGTGCGCCAGGTCACACGCGGCGGCCGAAGGCCGCCCTTGAAAAAAGAAGGAAGAGAACATTGGCGACGATCTTTGTATGGTCTGTTTGTGCAGGTCGGTGAGTTGCGCTGTAGGTGCACGTACCCTGATTACGGGCACGTTCGGGGAGGGGTGCGGAGTGGTGGACGATCCGGGCGCTCGTCTTCGGGCTCTCCGGCTGCGGCGTGGCTTCTCTCAAGAGGGGTTGGCCGACGAGGCTGGGTTGAGCGTGTCGACGGTGCGGAAGATCGAGCAGGGTGGAAGCGCGCGGATCGAGACGCTGCGCACGTTGGCCCGTGCGCTGGATACGGAGACGTCGTCGCTGTTCGGGGCACGTTCACCTGGGCCAGTGACTGATGCAACGGAAGACGAGAAGCTGAATCTGCTGCCGCTACGCCAGGTTCTCACGCCTGCTGTCGGCCTCGTCGGCGTTTCGCGGTCACCGGTAGGTGGATCGGCACAGGAGTCGCAGTCTCGGCTTCGAGATGCGCTGTCAAACGCGATCAGGGTCTACC
>NZ_MAQZ01000106.1:0-2048 GCF_001756285.1 Frankia sp. CgMI4 | reverse complement strand
TCCTCCAGAGTGAGGGCCGGGGTTTGGGGCGGAGCCCCAACAACCAGCAGCGGCACCGTCCTCGCGGACGTCGCGCGGCTCCTGGAGCACCGGCGCGGACCAGCGGCACTCTCACCGCCGATCGTCACGGACCCTCTGGCGGGGGGTCTGACGCTCCGACGCGCCGACGGGCCGACGCGCCCACGGGGCGACGCTCCGGCCGGGGTGCCGACCGGAGGGAGGCGGGACCCCGGCCGGGTGCGGCGATCCCGTAGGCGCGGCACGCACGGCGACGCGCGGCGCGTGCGCCAGGTCACACGCGGCGGCCGAAGGCCGCCCTTGAAAAAAGAAGGAAGAGAACATTGGCGACGATCTTTGTATGGTCTGTTTGTGCAGGTCGGTGAGTTGCGCTGTAGGTGCACGTACCCTGATTACGGGCACGTTCGGGGAGGGGTGCGGAGTGGTGGACGATCCGGGCGCTCGTCTTCGGGCTCTCCGGCTGCGGCGTGGCTTCTCTCAAGAGGGGTTGGCCGACGAGGCTGGGTTGAGCGTGTCGACGGTGCGGAAGATCGAGCAGGGTGGAAGCGCGCGGATCGAGACGCTGCGCACGTTGGCCCGTGCGCTGGATACGGAGACGTCGTCGCTGTTCGGGGCACGTTCACCTGGGCCAGTGACTGATGCAACGGAAGACGAGAAGCTGAATCTGCTGCCGCTACGCCAGGTTCTCACGCCTGCTGTCGGCCTCGTCGGCGTTTCGCGGTCACCGGTAGGTGGATCGGCACAGGAGTCGCAGTCTCGGCTTCGAGATGCGCTGTCAAACGCGATCAGGGTCTACCAGTCCGACGACTTCGGCGCTGTGGCTGCGATGCTGCCGGTGATGATCGAGGAAAGTCACGGGCTTGTCGATGGTGCGGAGAATGAGGGTGATCGTCGGGAGGCGGCGCGGCTGCGGGCGGAGATTTTCCAGGTCGCGGGCTGGTTTCTGACTCAGGTACGTCAATACGATCTTGCCTATGCGGCGATTCGTGACGCGATGCGGGATGCTCTCGATTCCGGGGATCGGCTGRCGGCTGCGGCGGGTGCTATCTCACAGTCCTGGCTGTTTGTGCGTCAGGGGCGGTTCGATGACGCGGAGCGGCTTGCTCGCGAGACGGCGTCGCGGGTGGAGCCGCGCCTGTCGGTGGCGAGTGATGCGGAGCTGTCGGCGTGGGGATGGTTGTTGCTGCGTGGTTCGGCGGCGGCGGTGCGGAACAATCGAGTCGATGCGTCGGATGACTTTTTGTCGCTTGCCGAGGTTGCCGCGTCCAGGATCACCGGGTCGGGGATTACTGGCCGGCACCATCAGTATTTCACGACGTTCAATCCGAATGTCGTGCGGATGAAGCGGGCTGAGGCGCTGATCATCGCTGATGATCCGCGTKGGGTGCTGCGCATAGCGGAGGATGTCCGCGACGGCGCAGGGAAGCGGCGGCGGTCGGACAACTACAACCGTCATCTACTCGATGTGGCCGCTGCGCATGCAGCGCTTCGTGACTTCGGGGATGCGGTCGGTGTGCTGACGCTGCTGCTTCGTACCGCGCCGGAATGGCTGCGACACCAGCGCAAGGGTAAGGACGTCCTGAGTACGGTTCTGCTTTCCCGGAAGCGAAGGCTGAGTTCGGAGCTACGCGAGCTTGCCGACTTCATGCAGGTCCAGTAGATCGTCCAACTACCACGGGGCGTGGTAGTTGGACGTGGCGTGTCAGGTGAACTACTGCGTTACGCGACTCGTTCCGATTGCCGGTTGGCGTTAGGTTCTTCGCATGGCCTCCGGGGCTGGTTGAGATAGGGAATCGGTTCTCTGTTTCCCGGCCTCGGGGTRCCTTTTCATCACTCCTACTGTCCGGAGAACCTATGACCTGGCGATCCTGTGTCATCGGCAAATGGGGACTGYCCGTCTATGAAGACAGCGACCACCGTGTCGCGATCACGTCGGAGGGGGGTCCTGGCCGTGGGCCGGTGGGAGGACGAGCATTTTGCCCGGTTGGAGTGTGAGGTGCCGGTGCGGGGCCGGGATCGTCTGGCCTGGT
>NZ_MAQZ01000105.1:0-22548 GCF_001756285.1 Frankia sp. CgMI4 | reverse complement strand
GCCTACCGGGCCGGGGCCTACCGGGCCGGGGCCTACCGGGCGGGTAGGGACATCGAGCGGTTCGCCTGCCCCCACGGCGTCACCGACCCTGTCCTCGCCTCCGGGCACTGACATCGACGGGCCACCCGGCAAGATCGGGGGGTGACCAGGTCCACGTCGGACGGGCGGCGAGGCATCTCATAGGTTCGCCGTATGCACAGCCTCACCCGGGACGAAGCCCTCGCCCGCGCCGGCCTGGTCCGCGTCGATGGCTACGAGATCGAGCTCGACCTGACCGCGGCTCGCACGTCGACGGAGTTCGGCTCGACGACCAGGGTGCGCTTCAGCCTCCGTCCCCCCACGGACGGCTCCCTCGCCACGGACGGCTCCCTCGCCACGGACGGCTCCCTCGCCACGGCCGGCTCGTCGGCGGACGGCGAACCGGCACCGGCGACGTTCGTCGAGCTCAAACCGGTATCCATCCAGCAACTGTGGCTCAACGGCCAGCCRCTGGACCCCTCCGCCGTCGACGGCAACCGGCTCCCCCTCGCGACGCTGCACGCGACGAACGAGCTCGTGGTGACGGCCACGATGAGGTACTCGAACACCGGCGAGGGGCTGCACCGGTTCACCGACCCGGAGGACGGCGAGGTCTACCTGTATGCGCAGACCTTCCTCGACGACGCCCAGCGGATGTTCGCCTGCTTCGACCAGCCCGATCTCAAGGCGCCGGTGCGCCTGAGCGTGGCCGCACCCCCCGACTGGACGGTGCGGGCGARCGGTGCCGGGAAGCAGGCCTCGCCGGGGCGGTGGGAGTTCACCGAGACGGCACCCCTGGCGACCTACTTCGTGACGGTGGTCGCGGGGCCGTACCACCTCGTCGAGGACTTCCACGACGGCATCCCGCTCGGGCTGCTCTGCCGCCGCTCACTCGCGCCGTACCTCGACGCCGACGCGGCGGAGATCTTCGGCGTCACCCGGGCCTGCCTGGACCGCTACCACGAGCTGTTCGCGAGCCGGTACCCGTTCGGGACCTACGATCAGGCGTTCGTGCCCGAGTTCAATGCCGGCGCGATGGAAAACCCGGGGTGCGTGACCTTCCGGGACGAGTTCGTGTTCCGCTCGGCGGTGACCGAGGCCGAACGGGAGCTGCGTGCCGTCGTCATCGCCCACGAGATGGCCCACATGTGGTTCGGTGATCTGGTCACCATGCGCTGGTGGGACGACCTGTGGCTGAACGAGTCGTTCGCCGAGTACATGGGCTATCGGGTGACCGCCGAGGCGACGCGGTTCACCGGGGCGTGGACCAGCTTCGCCGTCGGTCGCAAGAGCTGGGGCTACGCCGCCGACCAGCGGCCGTCGACGCACCCGGTGGCCCCGGCCGACGTCCCCGACACCGCACTCGCCCTGCTGAACTTTGACGGCATCTCCTACGCCAAGGGAGCGTCGGCCCTGCGGCAGCTGGTCGCCTGGGTGGGCGACGGCGCCTTCCTGACCGGGCTGCGGACGTACTTCGCCCAGCACGCCTTCGCCAACGCGTCCCTGGCCGACCTGCTCGCCGCGCTGACCACGGCGAGCGGCCGGGACCTCGCCGGCTGGGCCGAGGTGTGGCTGCGCCACGCACAGGTCAACACGCTGCGC
Source organism: Frankia sp. CgMI4 (assembly GCF_001756285.1). NCBI lineage: Bacteria > Bacillati > Actinomycetota > Actinomycetes > Frankiales > Frankiaceae > Frankia > Frankia sp. CgMI4. The sequence continues at coordinate 20,928 of NZ_MAQZ01000105.1, read as the reverse complement.
CCCGAGATCACGATCGGCTCCGACGGCCGCCTCGCCCAGGTCGCAGTGGTCCAGACGGCACCGCCGACGCACCCGACGCTGCGTCCGCACCGCATCGGCATCGGCGTCTACGGCCCGGCGGAGCAGACCGAGCCGATGGAGCCGACCAATCCGACGGAGCCGACCAATCCGACGGAGCCGACCGGGCCGATCGTGCTGCTCCGCCGGGTGGAGGTGGACATCGATCCGGCGGCGCCGGGCGGGCGCACCGGGATCGCGTCACTGGTCGGGAGCGAGGCGGGACGCCTGCTGCTGGTCAACGACGGCGACCTGACCTACGCCAAGATCCGTTTCGTCCCGGCCGACCTCGCCGCTTTGCCCACTGTCCTGCCGCGGACGGCCGATCCGCTTGCCAGGGCGATCATCTGGGCGGCCGCGGCCGACGCGACCCGGGACGCCGAATGGCCCGCCGCCGACTATCTGACGCTCGCCGCGGGTGCGCTGCCCCGGGAGACCGAGATCGCCGTCTTCGAGGACGCCCTGCGTTTCGCCCGGGCCACCGTGCTGAACCGCTATCTCGCGCCGTCGGCGCGACCGGCGGCGGCGCAGGCGCTCCACGCCGCCTGCGCGCGGGCCTTCGCGGCCGCAGCACCGGGAGGCGGTCATCAGCTCTCCGCCGCCCGCGGGGTCATCGGGTGTAGCGGACCGGCGCAGGCGGGAACGCTGGCGGCGTGGCTCGCCGGGACGGACGTGCCGGCCGGACTGGTCATCGACCCGGAACTACGCTGGACTCTGCTGCACCGGCTGGTCGTACTCGGGCGGGCCGGGGAGGGGGAGATCGCGGCCGAGAGCCGGCGTGATCGCAGCGCCCGGGCCGCCGAGCATGCGGCGCGGGCCCGCGCCGCCGTTGCCGATCCCGAGGCGAAAGCCCGGGCCTGGCGGATGATCGTGGACGACGACACGATGTCCGCCCGGCTGGTCGCCGCGACGGCCGAGGGTTTCTGGCAGCCCGAGCAGGCGGATCTCACCGACGGGTACGTCTCCCGCTACTTCGAGCAGATGCCGGCGATGGCGGCCCGGCGATCCCCGCACGCCGCCCGGCAGATCGCCACCCACGCCTATCCGCAGTTCGCCGTGTCCGTGGGGACGGTGCGGGAGGCGGACGCCCTGCTGGCCCGCGACCGTCTCGACCCGCTCCTGCGCCGCGTCGTCGTCGACGCGACCGACGAACTCCGCCGAGCGGTGCGGGCCCGTCTCCGCCCCTGACGCCGGGCCCGTCTCCGGCCCTGACGCCGGCCCTGCTCCAACCCACCCGTTATCCGGCCGGCGGCATCGTCATTCCACTGACGATGTCATCTCGCCGACGGCTCTGGACGCGCCCGCGCTCTTTCCGGCATAGTTCGCGCAGCAAGGGTGTCTCAGGGGACGGGGGGCGGTATGGCAGCCGGCACGGACCGGGCCGAACGGCAGACGAGTGCGGGTGCGGCATTAGGCGTTACTTTGTTGGTCGGTGCCGCCGTCGCGGTGTCGACCGGTGTGTACGCGAGGGTTCACGAACCGGCCGGGCGGCCGCTGTTCACCCTCGGTTTCTCTGGCATGCTGCCGATGAAGGCGTGGCTGACGACGGCCGCCGCCGTTCTGCTATTCGTTCAGCTGGCCACGGCACTGTGGATGTGGGGACGGCTGCCCGGCGCGGGCCCGGCGCCGAGCTGGGCCGGTCCGCTGCACCGATGGAGCGGGACGACCGCGTTCGTCCTCACCCTGCCGGTGGCCTTCCACTGCATCTGGGCGCTGGGCTTTGCCAGCGATGGCACCCGGGTGCTTCTCCACAGCCTCCTGGGTTGCGCCTTTTACGGGGCCTACGCGGCAAAGATGATCAGCCTACGGACTAGCGGGTTACCGGGGTGGGTACTGCCCGTCCTCGGCTCGACGGTTCTCGTTTCCCTGGTCGCAATCTGGTTGACGGCTTCACTGTGGTTTTTCACCCGGTCCGGTATTCCGCACGTCTGAACAGGATCCCGAGGAAAAAGTCATGACGCAGGAAGCACCGACGCGGCGCCTCGTGGTCCCCGGCATCGCGGTCACCGTCGCCGCGGGTGCCGTCGGGTATGTCGTCGCCAGCAGCAGCGACGCGGCCGATCCGAAACCACGGCAGGCAACCGCGGGCGGGACCCGCGCGGKTGGCGACGGTTCGGGCGCGGGTAACGGCGGTGGCCAGGCCGGCGGCGCGGCGCCCCTCGCCCGGGTCGACGAGGTGCCTGCCGACGGCGGTCTCATCCTCGGCGACGCCGGCCTGGTGCTCACGAGGAATGCCGCCGGCACGATCCAGGGTTTCTCCACCGTCTGCACCCATCAGGGCTGCTCGGTGAACGCGATCGCGAAGGGCCGCATCCTCTGCCCGTGCCACGGCAGCGCCTTCGACACCCGTACCGGGGAACCCGTCGCGGGGCCGGCGAAACAGCCGCTGCCGCCGGTCGCCGTCACCGTCCGCGACAACGCGATCTTCCCCGCCTGACCCCCGCGCCCCGATCGCCCGGATCTCGGCAGGAGCMGGATCCTCCCAGGAGGAGAAACAGTGGACCCGACAGGGCTGCGGATCACCGTCCCGTCCGGCCAGAGCGTGCTGTCCGCCGACCGCAGTCACGTCGTCGGCCGGGGCCGTGACTGCGATGTCGTCATCGCGGACGGCCGGGTGTCTCGGCGTCACGTCCTGCTGGAGCCCCGCGGCGATGCCGGGTGGCTCGCCCGGGACGTCAGTTCCAACGGCATCTGGGTGGACGGCGCCCGGACCGGCAGCATCGCCCTGAACGACGGCGAGGTGCAGGTGCACCTCGGCGCGGCGAACGGGCCGACGGTCGTCCTGGCCCCGGTCAGTCCCACGCCGCGGCGCCCGCCCGCCGCGCCCGACGACCCGGACGTCGGGAATCTGGCGACCATGCTGGCCGGCCAGGGCGGCCAGGGCCGCATCGATCCCAGCCCCGTCCCGGCGGGGGCGGACTCCGCCCAGGTTCCGGCCCAGCGTCACGCCGGCCACTCGCCCGTGGCGAGCTGGCTGCGCGCTCTGCCCACCCTCGTGTGGCTCGCCGCGGTCGGCTTCACCCTCGGCGCGTTGCTCGCGCTGTCCTGAGCTCCGGCCGGCCCTCCGGCCGGCCAGGCACTCACCCATCGCGGCCAGGCACTCACCCATCGGTCGTGGACCCGGACGGCAAGCCCGTCCAGACCGGTAGGGGTGGCGTGGGGTAGCGGGGACGGCTGGGGTAGCGGGGACGGCTGGGGTAGCGGGGACGGCAGCGGGGACAGCAGGATGTGGCCACGAGCCGGAGCCGGGCCGCGGGCGGCTGTGGGCCGGATCCGGGCGGGTGGGCCTTGAGCACGACGTCACCGTGGCGCACGATCAGCCGTTCACCGTGGTGCGACAGCACGACGGGAGTCTCCCGGCCGCCCGGTCGGAGCCGGCGGGCGAGATCCGCCATGCCCGTCAGCAGAGCGGCGTGCGGGGCGGCGTCGCCAGTCAGCGTGGTCGTCACGAGGCCGATGCCTTCACCGCGTCGGCTTGCGTAGCCGCCAGATGCATTCGGAGGGCCAGCGGCGCGCCCATGCCTTGTCGCCGCGTTCGGGCTGGGCGGGTGCCGGTTCCTCGCTGTGACTGTCGGATGCCGGCGGTGCCGGGCGGGGTTCCAGAAGATCTTCGATGACGAGGTCGTTGTCCCGGAAGAGCCTGATCCAGGTGCCGTAGGGAAGGTTGGCGCTGACCAGGCCGTCGGCCTCGGCCAGCAAACGCAGCCCGAAGTAGTCGCGGGTCAGGCGACTGCCAGGGGCGTCCCGGCCCGGCGCCACGGTGATCTCGTAGATCGGGCTGACGTGGCTGAAGGCGAGCAGGCCGCCGGGGCGCAGCACGCGTGCGGCTTCCGGCACGGCCCGGAAGGGGTCCGCGAAGGAGAAGGCGCCGTGGTCGGCGAAGACGATGTCGAACGAGTCGTCGGCGAAGGGCACCGCCTCAGCACTCGCCTGGATCAGGGGGAAGGACAGCCCGGTCTCCGCGGCGAGCTGTCTGCTGTGGTGCAGCTGCCGTTCGGAGAGGTCCAAGCCGATCGGTCGGCCCCCCCGCCGGACCAGCGCGCTCGACCACTGGCCGCCCCCRCRGCCCATCTCCAGGATGTCCCGTCCGGTGACCTCACCGAGCACGCCGAGCCGTGATTCCGGAACGGCCCATAGCCCCCAGGAGATGTCGCCGGTGAACACCTGCCGGCGGATCTGCGGGGCGTTCAGTCGCTGGTAGTCGTCAGAGATCTCGTTCCAGCGGGCACGGTTGGTCCGTACGTGGGCAGCATTATTGATCATCCATCCCTCGTCCTTCTCCGGGTGGCCACGGACTGCGCGCCGATCGCGGTGCCGGGACAGGCCACCGCGGCACGACGGMCTGCCTGCCTCGACGAATCAGTCGGTCATCGTATGAGACCAGCAGGAGCGCTCCTGCGCTCGCCGTTGGCGAGGCACACGGCCGCTTCGACGAGGTCGCGGTCGTCCAGTCGCTCCCGCCGCTCACCATGGCGCCGGCCCGGGGGTCAAAATGTAGGCAAAGTAGCCGGACGAGTGATGGATGGGATGAGTACGGTGCGCCTGTCTCCCGGATGACGCCCTGGTGGTGGATGCGTCTGGACAGGCTGTGATGGAGCGTGCACCCTTGATCGCGTGGCGAGACAACGAAAAAGATCCAGTCGGTATTTTCGGCCGCCCGACGAGCGGCTCAGCCTAGGCCTGATGACCTGCTCGTCCTGCAACGGCACGCAGTATCAGACGCGCCCGCAGGCGGAATCGGACGAGGACGGTCTTTTCGACGGTGACGCCAACATCAAGTGTCGGGAATGCGGTGGAACCGGAAAGGTTCCCCTGCCATGAAGAAATCGATGCCCGTTCAGGCCGACTTCTTGTACCTGCGGTGTCCGGAACATCGGGGACGGCGTCCCCGCCAGGGGCTGAAGACGATGGCGCGGCCGGGGACACCGTGCCCGCGGTGTCGCATGGTCCGCGCCGCGGACCTCGAACGCGAGGGCTGTCCGGAGCTTCCTGCGGACGAGCCGGATGGCGGAGGGGGGACGCCGCCGTCACGCTGACAGGCGTCCCCCAGGTGATCTTCGATGCCGGGATAGGCCCTCGGCGGTAGGTCAGTCCTGGGGCTGGGCGACGACCACCGCCGTGCGGGTGCCGTCCTTGACCGTCGCGCCCACCCGGACCGTCGCCCCCGGGTGGAGGTCGGAGACCTTMGCGGCGTCCCCGTCGATCCGCAACCGGGTATCGGCGTTGATCACATAGGTGCCGACGTAGCCGTCCTCACTGGTGACCGTCAGGGAGGTGGGGCTCACCGCGGTCACCTTCCCGCGTTGCCCCGCCACTACCTGGAAGCCCTTGCCGGTTTTGACCGTTGCCTCACCGTGTACGCCGCCGCCGGCCCAGATGCCGCCATGGGGACGCAGCCCGTCGTGGGAACGCAGCCGGGCCTCGGCGAGTCGCGGATGGTCGCCCAGGAACGTGTGGTCGGCTGGGGTGGCTGCTGCGCTGGCAGTCCGGTCCGAGGCAGCGGATGCGGCTGTCCCGCCGAACCCGAGCCCGACCCCCAACCCGAGCCCAAGCAGACCCGCTGCGGCGACCCCAGCACCCCATCGTCCGGTCAGGAAGCTGCGCATCTGTGTCGTCCTTCCGCGTCGCGTCACTACGCCGCGAACCGGTCGTCGGCCCTGAGCGGCGGCGATCGGCCGGGCGCCGCGCGCCACGGCGGCACGCGGTCGGAGCCCACGATGCGACAGCGAGATGTGAGCAACATGCGAGCGTGGTGCGAACCACGTGGAAGGCCGGATCCGCGCTACGCGCTAGACCCGGGACGGTTGCCGGCTGTCCTCGCCCTTGCCCTCGCCCTTGGCCTGCGGCTGCATCGGCACGATCGTCCGGGCCCCCGTCCAGGACGGCGCCTCCTGACTCGCGTGCGGGGGCAGGGAGGGCGCGAAGTCCGTTCCGAGGCGTTGGACCGCGACCCGGGCGAAGATCTGCTGCTCGGTGACGGTACGTTCCGACCGGCCCCGGCCGATGAAGCTCACCGTCCAGTGAAGCAGGGTGGTCAGCCGGTGCTTGAACCCGATGATGTAGACGAGGTGCACGGCCAGCCAGACGAGCCAGGCGAAGAAGCCGCTGAACTGCACCTTGCCAATGCTCGCCACCGCGCTGAACCGCGAGATGGTGGCCATGCTGCCCTTGTCATGGTATTCGAACGGCCGGCCCGTCTGCTTGCCGGCGACCCAGGCCTGGATCTCCTTGGCGGCGTGCCGGCCGCCCTGGATCGCGACCTGCGCCACGCCGGGCAGCCGGTTGAGGCTCGCCATGTCCCCGATGACGAACACCTCCGGATGACCCGGCAGGGTCAGGTCGGGCAGCACCTCGATGCGGCCGGCGCGGTCGAGCCCCGCACCGGTCTGCTCGGCGAGCTGTCGGCCCAGCGGGCTCGCGGCAACGCCGGCGGCCCAGACCTTGCAGACCGAGTCGATGCGCCGGCGGGTGCCGTCGCTGTCCTCGACGTCGATGCCGGTCGCGTCGACATTGACGACCTTGGCGCCCAGCTGCACATCGACGCCGATCTTGGTCAGCTTGTCGGCCGCCTTCGCGCCGAGCCGCTCGCCGAACGGCGGCAGGACGGCGGGTGCGGCGTCCAGCAGGATGACTCGGGCCTTGGCGGGGTCGATGCTGCGGAAGTCCCGCCGCAGGGTCCGGCGCGAGAGTTCCGCGATCTGCCCGGCCATCTCCACGCCGGTGGGGCCCGCCCCGACGACGACAAAGGTCAGCAACCGCTCMACGTCCGCGGGATCGGTGGACGCCTCGGCGAGCTCGAACATCCCGAAGATCCGGCCGCGCAGCTCGAGCGCGTCGTCGATGCTCTTCATGCCCGGGGCGTGCGTGGCGAAATGGTCGTTGCCAAAGTACGACTGGCCCGCGCCCGCGGCGACGACGAGGCTGTCGTAGTGGTGCACGGTCGTGCGACCCAGCAACTGGGACGTGACCGTTCTTGCGTTCACGTCGATGGTGGTCACCTCGCCGAGGACGACCTGCGCGTTGTCCTGCCGGCTCAGTACCTCACGGGTGGTCGGGGCGATCTCGCCCTCGGACAGGATACCCGTCGCCACCTGGTAGAGCAGCGGCTGGAACAGATGGTGCGTCGTCTTCGCGACGAGAGTGACCTCGACCGGTGCTTTGCGGAGGGCCTGCGCGGTGAACAGACCTCCGAAGCCAGACCYGATGATCACTACTCGGTGCGGGGAGGTGCTTCGCTCCTCGAGCCGTTCCGGTTCGCCGGCCTGCCCTGTCTGGGCGCTGTCCGTGGTCACGATCCTTCTCCGCTCAGCCTCTTGACTCCGGCGGTGCCCCTTGGCGCCGCGAAGACCATATACCTGATGGTGCCGGCCCCCGGCTACTATTTTCCGCCGTATATCCGAGATGGGATCGTGTTTATCGTCACCTCCTGTCGCCGGATAGCATCGACGGGACATGTGGCATGCAACACAATTCGTGGGCGATTGATGCCTCGTCGAGTGATACGCCCAGTTMGGAGTGCGACCATGGGTGGGCACTGAAGATCGTGTCTGACCGGAAGGCGGCGGCGCAGGGCCGAACGGAAATACGGCGAACCGGCCCCGCGGACGCGGACGACCACCCGGTCCCTGGGCCCCGACGGCGGGGATCGGTCTGGCCAGAGCTATGATCATGTTTTCTTCGTGCGGTGGATTTGACCGAGTGCACTTTCCGGGGGTCCGGTTTAGCGCATCAGTCTATTCGGACACTGCTTTCACCACCTGCACCTTCATTCGGTGCTCGTTCTTTGACGTGACGTTCGCGTCCTGCACGTTCACGGGCAGCGTTCACGGGCAGCGTGTTCGGCGGATGCATCTTCGATCTCATGAAGATGGTCGGCGKGGATTAGTCCTTCGTGGGTCTGCCCCGAGCGGGCCCGGGGAGGATTGCGGACCCGGGGAGAATCTCAGTCCCGCAGCGGATCATGGGCAAAGGCCCGCATCCCCTCGGCGAAGTCGACCCGCGGCCGGTAGCCGAGAAGATCGCCTGCTCGGGCCGAGGAGGCTGCGATATGGCGGACGTCGCCGACCCGGGAGGTGCCGGTCACGACGGGCCTCGGACCGCCGAAGGCACGAGCCAGCGCGTCCGCCATGTCCCCGACGGTGTGGGGATCACCGGAGCCGATGTTGAGGGGAACCAGCCGGCCAGGTGCCTGCGGCTGGCCGGACGCCAGCAGGTTAGCCCGCGCGACGTCGTGGACGTGCACGAAATCCCTCAGCTGCCGGCCGTCCTCGAAGACCCGCGGGGCCCGCCCGTGTTCCAGCGCACTGCGGAAGATCGACGCGACGCCGGCGTAGGGGGTGTCCCGGGGCATCCGCGGACCGTAGACGTTGTGGTAGCGCAGTGCCACGGCGGTTCCGCCGGTTTCCGCCGCCCACGCCGCCGCGAGATGCTCCTGGGCGACCTTGGTCGCCGCGTACGCGTTGCGGGGATCCAGGGGGGCGTCCTCGTGGACCACGATGGGCGCGAGCGGCCGGTGGCACCGTGGGCACGGCGGCTCGAAACGGCCCGCGTCCAGCTCGGCGGCCTGCCGTGGTCCGGGGCGCACTGGTCCGTCCGTCGGGCAGCGGTAACCACCCTCGCCGTAGACCACCATGGAGCTCGCCAGGACCAGTCGCCCCACCCCGGCGCGGGCCATCGCCGCGAGCAGGACCGCGGTGCCGAGATCGTTGTTCGTGGCATACGCCGGAAGGTCGTCCAGATCAACCCCCAGACCCACCATGGCGGCCTGGTGGCATACGACATCGATCCCGCTCAGTGCCTCGGCGACCTGGTCCCGATCGGTCACGTCCCCAACGATCATCTCGGCGGCGTTGTTGACCTGGGGCTTCGTCCGGTGCACCGCCGGAAGCAGGGCGTCGAGGATCCTGACCTCGTCGCCCGCCGCGACCAGCGCGTCAACAACGTGAGAACCGATGAAGCCGGCGCCACCGGTGACGAGAACCCGCATGACGCTGACGCTAACGGTGCCGGGACGCGCCGGATCTTACGAACCACGGAACGTCTCCAGCCCGGCCCGGCCCGTGCCGTCGCAACCCCGGGCGGCGTCCGGACGTCAGGACGTGGGAAGCGCGACGACGAAGCGGCAGCCCTCCCGATGGTTGTGCACGGTGACGTCGCCCCCGTGCGCCTCGACGATGCCACGGACGATCGCGAGGCCGATCCCCGACCGCATCCGTGGCTGGTGCGGATGGTCGTCACCACCGGGGGTCCGGGCCGACTCGCCCCGGAATCCGAGGTCGAACACGCGGGGCAGCTCCTCCTGCGGGATGCCGCCGCACCGGTCCGCCACGGCGAAGACCGCCCGGTCGGCGTCCGCGGTAGCGGTGATCTCCACCGTTCCGTCGTCGGGGGTGTGCCTGATGGCGTTGACGAGGAGATTGGTCAGCACGCGCCCCACCTCGGCCGCGTCGGCGTCAACGTACCCGGCGTGGTCGGCCCGCCCGTTGACGACGACTCCCTTGGCCCGCGCGATCGGGTCCACCGCGGCGATCGCGTCCGAGACGACGTCGGCGACGCGCACCTTCTCCAGACTCAGCCGCAGCGCACCGGCCTGCAGCCGGGCCAGTTCGAACAGGTCGTCGACCATGCCGGTCAGCCGCTCGGCGTCGGCGAGCATCAGCCGGTGGTAGCGGGCCGTCGTCTCGGCGTCCGTGACCAGGCCGTCCTGCAGGGCCTCGGCCGTCGCCCGGATTCCCGCGAGCGGGGTTCTCAGGTCATGACTGATCCAGGCCACCAGCTCGCGGCGACTTGCCTCCAGTGCCCGTTCCCGTTCCCGCGCCTCGACGAGGCGGACATGGGTCGCGTCCAGGGTCGTCGCCAGCGCGCCGAGCTCGGCGGTCGGAACACGGTCGGCGCCGTGATAGCCCGGCTCGCCCAGGGCCGCCGTCGCCCGGGTCAGCGTCCCGATCGCCGCCACGACCGGGCCACCCAGGCGCACCGCGGATGCCGACGCCACCACCGCCGACACGACCACCACGATGAGCATGACCCGCAAGTCATGATCGGAGAGGAACATTGCCTGTGCCGTGCCGGCGACCCCCACCGTCACCGCGACGACCGGTATCACGCTCAATGACGCTGCTGTCGCCCACAATGGCCGCCTCCGGAGCGCCCGCAGCAACGGCAGGCCGGTGAGCGCGGCCGCCGTCGAACAGCCGAGCGCGATCCCCATGACCTCCAGGTCGGCGTTCATCGGGGCCTCGCTCTCGCTCGCAGCCCGCCCGTGGGGTCGTCGTCCCGCCGCACCGCCTCGGGTCTCATCCTCGGTGTCGTCCCTCGTCCGGTGCCGCCACCTGTCCGGTGGGGGTGCTGTCGGGGCGCGGGGTGCTGTCGGGGCGCGGGGTGCTGTCGGGGCGCGGGGTGCTGTCGGGGCGCGGGGTGCCGGGATCGTAGCGGTACCCGACCCCCCACACCGTGACAAGCATCCGGGGCGCGGTCGGATCATCCTCGATCTTCTCCCGCAGTCGACGGATGTGCACGGTGACCGTCGAGGGGTCGCCATAGCTCCATCCCCACACGTGTTCGAGCAGCTCGCCCCGGGTGAAGGCCCGGCCGGGCCGGCGCAGCAGGAAGGCCAGCAGATCGAACTCGCGCACCGTCAGCCCGAGCGGAACCCCGTGCCGGGTGGCGGTCCGCGCGGCCGCGTCGACGACGAGGGTGCCGGCCCGCAGGACGCCGGCTTCCGCGCCCGGCACCGTCTCGTTCGCCCGCCGCAGCACCGACTGCACGCGCAGGGTCAGCTCCCGCGGCGAGAACGGCTTGGTCACGTAGTCGTCGGCGCCGATCTCCAGACCGGTGATGCGATCCGACTCGTCGGCACGTGCGGTCAGCATGATCACTGGTACCGGTCGGTGCGCCCGGAGCCGGCGGAACACCTCGATGCCATCGAGACCGGGCAGCATCAGGTCGAGGACGACGAGGTCCGGTGGGGTTGTCTCGGCCACCCGCAGGGCCGTGAGTCCGTCCGCGGCGCGGTCGACGTCGAAGCCGGCGTTGCGCAGGTAGCGGTCAACCACCTCGGAGACGAGGGCGTCGTCGTCAACGACGAGCACACGGGCCACCCAGCCACGATAGGTAAGGCGACGGCCGTCCCGGCCATGWTCGGTTCGGATGTCTCCGCTTCGTAATGCTCCGCTTCGTCGTGCTCGTCGTGCTCGTCGTCGTGTCCGTGCCGAGCCGCCGGACGGGACCCGGGCATTCCTTGTTTCGTAAGGGTTGATCACGCGCGGACGGCACTACAGTCCCGATCATGTTCACGCAACGTAGTGGGATCGGGGCCTCCGTCGACGTCGTCCTGCCCTGCCTGGACGAGGCCGGGGCGTTACCTTGGGTGTTGGACCGGATGCCCGTCGACTATCGGCCGATCGTCGCGGACAACGGATCGCGCGACGGCTCCCGCCAGGTGGCGCTGGAACGCGGGGCGGTCGTCGTTGACGTGCCCGAGCGCGGCTACGGCGCCGCCGTGCACGCCGGGCTGCTCGCTGCGGACGCCGACGTGGTCGGCGTGTGCGACGCGGACGCATCCCTCGACCCCGCCGAGCTTCCCGGTCTCGTCACGCAGTTGCTGGCCGGCCGGGCCGATCTGGTTCTCGGTCGCCGTCGCCCGACCTCGATGCGGGCCTGGCCGCCGCACGCCCGACTCGGGAACGCGGTGGTCGCCGGGCGGCTGCGCCGGCACGGCGTTCCCGTCCATGATCTGGGCCCGATGCGGGTGGCCCGCCGGGAGGACCTGCTCCGACTGCCCGTCGCCGACCGCCGGTTCGGCTATCCGCTGGAACTGCTGCTGCGGGCGGCCCAGGCCGGTTGGCGGATAGTCGAGACCGACGTGGCCTACACCCCTCGGGTCGGGCGCTCCAAGGTGACCGGGACACCGCTCGGCGCCGCCCGGACGGCCCGGGACATGTCCGCCCTGTTGGCGAGCCTCCGGTGAGGCTGCTCGTGATGGCGAAGGAGCCGGTACCTGGGCGGGTCAAGACCCGCCTCACGCCGCCCCTGCGCCCGGACCAGGCGGCGGCCGTCGCGGCGGCCGCGCTCGCGGACACGCTGGCCGCGGTTGAGGAGCTGACTCGCCTGCCCGGGTTCGACGCACTGCGCCCGGTCCTCGTCCTCGACGGCGCGGTCGGCCCATGGCTGGAGACCTCGTTCGCACGAATCCCGGCCGGACGAACCCCGGGCGGACGAACCCCGGGCGGACGAATCGCGATCGAAGTGATGCCGCAGGTGTCGGGGCCGTTCGACGTCCGGCTCGCCGCCGCCTTCGACGCCGGCACCGAGCCGACCCTGCTCATCGGGATGGACACTCCCCAGGTGACCGCAGCCCTGCTCGCCTCCGCCTGCCACGCGCTGCACGCGACCGACGCGGTGTTCGGTCCCGCCGCGGACGGGGGATGGTGGGCACTCGGCCTGACCACCCCCGACGGCGATCTTCTCCGTGGCGTGCCGACCTCGCGCCCGGACACCGGCGCACGGCAGCGGGCCCGCCTGTCCGAAGCCGGCCTGACGGTCACAACCCTGCCGACGGTGCGTGACGTCGACACCATGGCCGACGCCGACGCGGTCGCCCGGCTCGCGCCCGGTGGACGCTTCGCTGCGGCGCTGCGCGCCACGCACGGGGATCGCATCGCCGCCGGCCGGGCCACCGCGTGTTGACCGGCGTCCCCGACGGCCGGTGGGGACCGACGACCGTCTACGAGGCGGGACTGCGCTCCGCCGGTGGACAGCTGTGGATGCGCCGTCCCGACGGGCGACGCGACCCGCTGCCGGTGAACCGCTGGCGTGGCACCCTGTCCCCGGCGGCGTCGACCCCGCCCACCTGGTCCACCTGGTCCACCGGGGCGCTGTCCCCCGGGGATCTGTCGTTGTTGCGTCACTGCGGCGGCCCGACCCTCGACGTCGGCTGCGGGCCCGGCCGGCTCGCGGCCGCGCTCGCGGCCCGCGGGGTGCCGGCCCTCGGCATCGACGTCGCGCCGTTCGCGGTGCACCTTACCCGGCGGGCCGGTGTGCCGGCACTACGGCGGGACGTGTTCGGCCGGGTGCCTRCCGAGGGACGATGGGTCGCGCTGCTGCTTGCCGACGGAAACATCGGCATCGGCGGCGACCCGACCCGGTTGTTGCGCCGGGCCGGGGAACTCCTCGCCCCCTCCGGCCGGGTGCTCGTCGAACTCGAACCGCCGGGCACCCAGACCGGTCCGATGCGGGTCCGGCTGGAGGACGCGACCGGCCGGGTGTCGCGGCCCTTCTCCTGGTGCCTGGTGGACGGGGACGATCTGACCGGCATCGCGCCGGACGCCGGACTGCTGATCACCCGGACCTGGTGCGACGCCGGTCGGCACTTCGCCGCGCTGCGCCGGCGTCTCCCGACTGGATGATTCCCCGCCGGGCGCGGACCGCCCGACTCACCATGAGGGCCGCCGCGCCGGCCCAGACCACTGCGAGAACGAGCGCGAGGTTGCGTCCGTACGGCAGCGGGTTCACCGTCGGGTTCCCAGGGTCCCCGCCGTAGCCACGCCACAGCGGTAGCGACGACAGGGCGACCGCCGCACTCACCAGCAGTGCGCCCTGTGCGACGGACCGGTAGGGCGGTGGGACCAACCGGGTGAGCAGGAAGCCGACGAGCATCGTCGCGGGCACGAGCAACGCGTCATGGACCAGGACCCCGCCGATCAGCCAGACCACGGTGTTCGGCGGCCGGGTGGCCTGCTGGTGGGTGAGCACGCCGTCGACCCCGTAACCGATCGCGGCCAGCCCGGCCGCCACCGCGACACCGCGCAGCACGACGGCGTTCATACCATCACCACCCGATGTACCCATTTCGTCTGGAGGACCCCGGGCCGGTTCGGCGCGATGAGCCGGGCCGGATAACCGTGATCGAGGTCGAGGTCGGCGCCGTTCACTCCGGTCGCGAGCAGGGTCAACGAGTCCCGGGCGTGCGAGGGGTTGACGTCGCTTGCCCGGTAGCCCCCGCGGGCCTCGAGGGACTCGACCCGGACCGTCGCGTCGGCGGGGATCATGGCGGCGTCCAGTAGATCCCGCAGCCGCGGCCCGTGCCAGGTGGCGTCCGCGGCCCWTCCCTCGACGCAGGTGATCGGCAGCTTCGAGCTGTACCGACGCAGCGCGTGCAGCTCCTCGATGGTGTACACCACCCGGCGCGGACCGACCACCTCCAGCCGGTACCCGGGGTCACGGGCGAGGGAGGTGACCCGCGCGGCTCGCGCCGTGCGGTTCACCGGGAGCCCCTGCGGGCCGATGTCGGGCCGCCGCGGCGCGAGCAGGTCCAGCCGGGCCAGGCCCGGAACCGACTGACCGGCGGTCGTCGCCACGATCACCCCGGCGGCGGTCCCCGTCGCGAGGCCGAGGCCGCGCCGCGTCAGACCGCCCGTCCCCGGGGCGGCGCCGGCCATGGTGGTGGTGGCCATGGTGGTGGTGGCCATGGTGGTGGTGGCCATGGTGGCGGCGGCCAGGTGCGCGCGCTCATGGCGGCGACGGCCCACATTCGCCCGGATGACGGTGAGCTTCGCGACGATGTGGAGGACCAGCGCGCCGATCGTGATCCAGGCGACCCAGTAATGGGTCACGGTGAAGAAGAAGTGGAACCGGTACCACTGCGCGATGTTMGCGATGCCCGTGCTGAGCTGGAAGATCGCCCCTGCGATCAACGGCACGATCGTCATCCGCTCCACCGCATGGGCGACGGAACGGATCGGGGGCCATTCCCACAACAGCGGATACACCGTCCACAGCTTCGCCAGCAGCAGTGGRACGCTCGCGAGTCCGGTGGTMACGTGCAGGCCCTGGGTCACCCGGTACAGCCAGGCGGGTCGGGAAGGCCATTCCAGCCAGGACGGCGGATGCTGCATGAAATGCGATACCAGCCCGGTCAGAAAGCATGTTCCGAAGGCGATCCCGAGCCAGACTCCGAGGAGAGCCGCCATCCGTGGATCGTGCAGCCGACTGGGGAATGCGTTTTCGCGCAGGGGGCCGCGCCGCAGGACCGGGGGTGGTTCCGRCAGCTTTTCGGTCAGCAGACGAGGTAACCGGCGGGGCAACCAGCGGGGCAACTGTCGCACGAATGCACGGTAGGTCGCCGGGACCACTCGCGACCGAGGACCGGCATTACGGAACGAGGAAGGCCCGGCGCGGTGTTCCCGCGCCGGCGCTGCGCCTGCCAGTCTCGGGACCATGCCCAGAACCCGCACCGCGCCACGCCTCAGGCCCGCCCTGGCCCTGGTCGGGGCGGGTGTCGGGCTCGCGGGTCTGCTCGCGACGCAGTGCGCCGTCCTTGCGGCGCCGGGATACCTGCCTGGCCGGGCAGGGGTGCTCTACCCCGTCATGCTCTGGTGGGCGCTCGGTGTCGCCACGGCCGCGCTGCTGGTCCACGCGGCCCCGCGCCGGTTGGCCGTCGCCATGCTGCTCGGCGGAATCGTCGCCATCCACGCCGTAGCGGCCACCACCGGCCCGCAGCTCTCCGACGACCTGTACCGCTACGCCTGGGACGGTCGGGTCCAGGCCGCCGGGATCGACCCCTACCGGTACGGCCCGCTCGCTCCGGAACTGGCCCGGCTGCGCGATCGCTGGCTGTTCCCGGATCCGGCCGGATGCGCGGCGATCGGGCGCGGCCCGCACTGCATCCGGCTGAACTACCCGCGCGCCCACACCATCTACCCGCCGGTGGCGCAGGCGTACTTCACCGCCGTTCATGTCCTGCCGGGGCCGCCACGCGAACACAAACTCCAGCTCTACGCCTCGCTGATGTCCCTGGCGCTGGTCGGGCTGATGATGCGGATGCTGGTGGCGCGAGGCCGCGATCCGCGCCACGCGGCCTTCTATGCGTTCTCGCCGCTCGCCGGCCTGGAGATCGGTTCCGATGCGCACGTCGACGTCCTCGGGGCCGTGCTGGCGCTCAGCGCTCTGGCGGTCCTCACCGCCCGGTCCCGCCCGCTGCGGACGGGGGTTGCCGGGGCGCTGCTCGGCGGCGCGGTAGCGGTGAAGCTGTACCCGGCGTTGCTGCTGCCCGCGGCGGCCCGGCGCCGGCCCGTCACGCTCGTCGGAGCCGCCGCCGGGGTGGTCGTGCTGTCCTACCTGCCGCACATCCTCGCCGTCGGCACACAGGCGCTGGGCTTCCTCCCGCAGTACCTCGACGTCGAGGGCTACGGGGAGGGCAGCCGCTTTCTCCTGCTCGCCGGGCTGCTGCACCTGGACGGATCCGCAGCGAAGGCGGCAGCGGCCACCCTGCTGGCGGCGGTCACGGTCGCCGTGCTGCGGACCGATCCACAGCGGGTTCCCGTCGAACGGGCCGCGCTGTGGCTGGTCGGTGCCGCGTTCCTTGTCGCGACCCCGGTCCAGCCCTGGTACGGGGTGCTGCTGGCGGCGCTCGCCGTCATCGCCGGGCGGCTGGAATGGCTCGCCGTCGCCGCGGCCGCGCACCCCGTCTACGTCTCGCTGTTCACGGATCTGCCCGGTGACGCGTGGACTTTGCGGGTGTATTCCTACGCCGTCGGTGGTGGCGTCGTGCTCGCCGCGACCGGTCTGCGCCGGTGGACCGGCCGACGGCTGGCGGTCGACGAGCGCGCTGCCGCACCCGCGGCCCGATCCGTCGTCGAACCCCGGCCCGAGTCGTCACCGGGCGCAGGGACTGAAGGGCAGGTGAGGGTGTAATGGCGGGCTCGTTGACGAGGCCGGCGAGTACGAGGCCCTGCTCAGAGCTTGGTCGGCGCGGGTGTGGGACGCTTGGGTTCCCGCCACGCCACGATCAGGGACTGGATTGAGAAGGCCCTTCCCTGAAGACGACGAGCCCTCGGCCCCCGCGCCGTTTACTCTTGGAGTTCGGCGGCTCTGCGCAGGAGTTGCTGGGCGACGTCCCGATGCTCCGCGCCACTGTCCTCGGCGATGACCGCGACCGCCAAGGCCGCGAAGCGCAGCATGCCGACCCGGGGTCCGGGCGGATCCGGTATCTGTCGGACACACACCGCTGATCAACTTACGCTGCATCGCTTTCGGGCAGGCTTGCAGCTCTGCCGAAGGCTTCCTTGATCTCGGCCTCCACCTCCCCGTGGATATCGGAAGCGTTGGTTTCGGTCTCGGGGTAGCAGCGGCGTCTGAAGTCCGCCCAGACCTCGAGATTGTCGGTCGTCACTTTGAAGGACATCCTGCTTTCGTCGCCGCCGACATCCTTGGCCCGCTGGCTCGAGATTGCGAGATTGTCGGTTTTATTGCCAATTGTAAACATTTGCACGATCCAGCCAGGGTCGTACTCGTGGAAGGTGCCGTAGATATCGACCTTCGAGTCCCCGATGAAACGGAGGCGCCAACGTCCACCAGGTCTGGGGTCCCAGAACATGATCCTGACCTGCGTCTCAGGCGGCGAAATCCATTGCACGTACAGCTCAGGATCCGTTCGGATACGGTGCAGCTGCCTTAGGGGGAACGGGAATTCTCGGACAACTACGAATTCTCCCGGGGCCGGGTTAGCTGTCCTTATGATCTCTCCGGTGATATCGTTGTTCTTGGATCTGAGGCGAGAGTTGTAAAATTCCTCGATCCACTGGGCCGCTGGGCCGAGCGCATCCTCTTCGAGACGTACCGGGCTGCGGTGGCCACCTCCAGGGCGGCGGATCAAGCCGGCTTCCTGAAGCACCTTGAGGTGCCTGGAGACCGCCTGGAGGCTTATCCCATACGGCTTGGCGAGCTCACCGACTGTGGCGTCATTTTCGACAAGTCGCTCGACCATGTTACGACGGGTCGCGTCTGCAAGAGCCGCGAAAATTTTGGAATATTCAGTCATAATCGTACCCAATCAACAACATTATCAAAATTTCTCAATCAAGATCAATCGGGCGTCTCGGCCTGCGAATAATACATATTCAGATGTAACTGGCCAGAGGTGCCGCTTGATTGACAGTGACGGATGGTTGCGCGGCGGCGGTGAGGGCTGGGCTGTTTTCGGGYAGCGACGGGCGGCCCGTGGTGAGACGAGCGAGGGCGTCGAGCGCGCCGAGGCCGTTCTTGCGGGCTGTCGAAGATAGCTGTGCAGAGCACAGAAGTGGCGGATCCCAGCGAGCGAGCGCAGACGGCCAGAGATCTTCTGTCTCAGTTTTGACCATGCGAATTATCCGGGCGGCCTCAAGAGGTCGGTGCATCGACAGCTATAGATGTTAGCATATCATCGAGGCAACTGGCGGTGGTTTGTTGTGATGGGCAGTTCGTGATCTGTGATCTACGGGGGTAGGTAGAGGCAGAGCTGGTGTCCGGCGGCGAGCGTGTCGATCAGTTCGCGGGGTGTGGGGCATCGGGGCGGTGTGCCAGGACGGACCGGGTGCGGGCTGTCGCCGGCTGGGCTGGGTGCGGGCGGCTTGGCGGGGGTGTYGTGCCAGCACAGGCTGAACGCGCAGTTCACCAGGGTCCAGTGGCGGGCGATCGCGGTGGCGGAGCGGACCTGGAAGTCGGCCCAGCCCAGTTCGTGTTTGACCTGCTTGTAGTCCGGTTCGACCCAGCCGCGGGCGGCCCGCGGTGAGACGAGCCGCCCTACGACGAGTCCTCGGCCCCCGCGCCGTTTACTCTTGGAGTTCGGCGGCTCTGCGCAGGAGTTGCTGGGGGGTGCGTCTTTTTGAGAGGTTGGTKATTCCGGGTCATTCCGGTCGTGCAGGGTGGAGTCCGAGGTCGGGGATGCTGGCGGGGTCGTAGCGGGCGAGGTGGTGCTCGGTGAGGTAGCGCTGCTTGTAGTAGGTCAGGTAGGTGTTGAGGTCGCCGTTGATGACGACGGCGCGGAGCTTGAGGATGTCCTCGGCGCCGTCGGGGGACCAGCGGGCGCCGGTCAGGCCGAACCGGTCTTCGATGATGTGGCGGCAGGCGCCCTCGATGAGGCCGGTGGCGATCGGCCAGCCGTTGGCGAGGGCTTGGTCGTAGCGCATGTGCTGGTGGTTGTCGGTCAGGTAGGTCACGGCCCGGTCGACGTCGGCGAGGTCCTGGTCGCGGGTGCGCGGRTTGTTCCGCCGCTTCGCGGCGAGCGAGGCGAGGGTGGCGGCGACCGGCTTGGCGCGGCCGTGCAGGAGGCGCAGTAGTTGCCCGTCGCCCCAGTCGCTGACCTCGGTGGGGGTCTTCCCGCGGTTGAGCTRGACGGGCGGCCTTGCGGACGTATTCGGCGGCGTGGATGTAGTCGATGATGACCGGGACGGTCAGGCCGCGGGTGCGCGCGTGCTCGCCGATGGCGGTGATCTGCTGCCTGTTGCCGTCGACGAGGAAGATCCGCTGGTGCAGGTGCAGGGGGTCGCGCCAGTCGGCCTCGTCGAACGCCCGGCCGATCACGGCGGGGATGTCGTCGGTGATCGACGCGGAGACCCACGTGTCGCGCGCGGTGGGTCCGGGGCGTTCAGCGCGGCGGGCGGGTGGGGCGGCGATGTCCTCGGGTTGGCGGACGGCGGGAGTGAAGGTCGTGACGGCGACGATCTCGGCCATCTTCTTGATCCCGGGATGGGTGGCGTCGCTCCTGGCGGTGGTGCGGTGCTCGGGGCGCAGCGCGATGCCCTTGCCGTCGGCCTGCGTCATCAGCRCGTCGCCGGCGGCGAGGTCGCCCGCGGTGGCGGCACGCAGGTCGTAGAAGTCGCTGACCCAGCGGGCCAGGTCGTGGGCGAGCTGGGCGAGTTGGGCGCGCCCGATGGTGACCCCGGTCCTCGCGGTGATGACCTGCTGGGCCTGCCCGTAGCCGCTGGTCCCGAGGTGGAAGGCCGCCAGGGCGCGGATCCCCAGCGAGTAGGCGTCGTCGGCGAGCGCCCAGCGGGCGTCGGCCGGGTAGAGGTTCGCCTCGCGCCGGTTGCGGTAGGCGAGCCGGGACGCCCGGACCGGGCCGAAGACGCTGATCACGCCCCGGTCGTGGCTCTTCTCGACGCCGCCGTGGCGGATCCCGGCCGCGGACACCAGGTGGCTGACGCGCTGTTCGCGGGCGGCGTCGAGGGCGAACGTGGTCTCCAGCAGCGTGCGCAGCAGTTCGCGGCCGTCCGTCTCGAGCGTCTTCTCCCGGTCGCCGTGATCCAGGGCGGCGGCGCCGTCGACCGCCCAGCCGATCAGCGAGGAGCACCGCTCGATCGGACCCGCGAGCAGAGCGGCGGTCTCGGGGTCCAGCGGGACCCTGCCGCCGTCCTCACCGACGCGCTCCACCGTCACCGCAACCGCCACCGCAGGGCCTCCGTGACCTGTCTGGGACAAGGGCACCAACGTCGCCCATGATCCCGCGAACTGGACGGCAGTCGACGATCCCGGCGACGAAGTCCCTCCCCGCCGGTGCTTCCCTCGGTCGGTCAACCAGCCGCTGACCAGCGACGATCACACCTGGTAGTGCCTGAAACATCCGTAAAGGTCCGGACTCGCCGATGGCAGGATGTCTTGACTCCAATCAGACACAAATGACGCTYTCAGAAAAGACGCACCCGTTGCTGGGCGACGTCCCGATGCTCCGCGCCACTGTCCTCGGCGATGACCGCGACCGCCAAGGCCGCGAAGCGCAGCATGCCGACCCGGGGTCCGGGCGGATCCGGTATCTGTCGGACACACACCGCTGATCAACTTACGCTATAGGGCTTTTTCGGGCAGGCTTGCAGCTCTGCCGAAGACGGTCTCCAGCGCGGTCTCCAGCGCGGTCTCCAGCGCGGTCAGCGCCTCCTTTTCCCGGACAGCTATTAATTTCTCCGGGTTAGCTACCCCTGTGAGATTTCCGGCGATATCGTCGTCCTTGAATCTGAGCTCGACTTTCGCGGTTTTCTTGATCTCCAATTTTATGGTTGACGTCGCGTGAGACGTGTTCTGTGCGTGTTTGGTGTGCTGGTTCGTGGTGGGGTGTTTGAG